>JBGQLF010000212.1:0-10258 GCA_041499985.1 Gemmataceae bacterium | reverse complement strand
GCCCCATCCCTCCTTGGCCGGCCAGGGCTCACAGACAGGATGGGCGAGGTTCAAAAAATGGGGCGGGCAACCGGGCTGCTCGCTTTCGACGAAGTAGAAGACATGGCGCTCGTGGCTGTCACCCAAATAGCTGCCCTGCTCCAAGGCCTGCCGGCCGAGAGGCGTGGGAAGCCAGTTGCTGTCGGGTCCGACATCGGCCAACTGGTCAGCCTGTAACTGGCGCAGAATTTGGCGCAGGAGAGGACGTTCCAGGTGTAAGAATTGTTCCAGGGCTTCCAACGTCATTCCGGACCCCAGGGCCCGGAGAGTGAGCACGGTGAAGGCATCGGCGCGACGGGAGCGTGTTAATCCAACCAGGGCTTCTACGCGGTGCACCAGGAGATGGCCTACCCAGATCGCTCGCGGCTGCCATGAAGCTAGCTGCCTCCACCACCCAGCCAAGATCCGGCCGCCGGGAAAGACCAGAGGCGCGACGCCGGTCATAACCCATTACCTGTACAGACCTGGAACGCCTGCATCTGGGTGCCCTGTCCTTGGAGGTATCGCACCAGCTGTGCGATCAACTCCCGTTCGCGCGCTGCCGCAGCCTCATCGAGATGGTCCAGAGCCCCTTCCCATTGGCAACGCCTTGCCAATGTGCCCGGATCGCCGAAGAGCATCAGCTTGGCCCGGGCCCGCGTCAGGGCCAGAGTGAGGGCCTGGGGCCCTTCACCATAAGTCACCGCCCGGTGCGTGTGGCTGCGCGTCAGGCTCATCAGGACCACCAAGGCTTCGCGCTGCTGAAAAGCACTGGGCAGATCTACCTGGATCGGTACACCACAGGTAGCCAGACTGGGAACCTGTTCCACCAGGCGACGAATCAGTTCCACCTGGGCTTCGTAGCAGGCCATCACGGCAAGGATCGGTTGTCCACAACCCTTGGCCCGATCGGATGCGGCCGCGGCACGGATGGCCGGATCGGCACAGAGGGTCGTCAGCGTCTGGACAACGGCCTGGGCTTCCAGGTAGTTGACCAGGCCCTGGTCTGGGAGGCTTGGGCGCAACTCGGCGGGCAGACGATCCCGGTGTCGCAAATCGGCGAGATCCAGTTCCAATCCGGCACCGCCCTTGCGCGAGAAGGATAGGGTGCGACGCTCGCCTTCCGCTCCGCGGCCTTTCTCGAGATCCTTGGGCAGTGGCGGCACCGGCACGAACTGCACCGGGGCACGACAACCATTCACTACTATAGGGGTTAACTCGGTGTGCGGTCCTCCTGCCGAGACTCGACATGCTCCTGCGAAGAGAAGATCGGTCAGGAATGCGCCAAGGTTCGGCTGCATGCGGTAGGGCACATCCAGGAAAACGGTCCGACCGAGGTCGCGCCAGCCCAGATGCTGCCGAGCCCATTCTTCCGCCCGGGACCGCTCCCAGCCGGCCTGACGGTCGAATTCGATGCAACAGGTGTGCCAGGCGGTCACCACCTGACGATCGCCATTTACCTCAGGGGCCGTCTGACCGATCACCTCTCGAACGCCAGGTTCCAGAACGACCGGGACGGCGTTGGTCGCGGGTAGATCCGCCAGCCGTAAGATCAGCCGGTCCGGCTCCTCGATCCAGCGATCCGTGGAGCCGGCGGCCCGGATGGGTAGTTCTTCCAGTTGTTGGAAGATATAGCGCGTGGCTTGATCGATCGACATCGACAGCGGAAACACCACCTCTGCTAGGGTCACCTCGGCCAGCGTCTGCGGACGGGGGGCAGGCTTTCCAGCTTGCCGAGTGCTTCCGGCAGGCTGCAAAGCCTGCCCGACGTCACGCGGGACGGTCAAAAAATGCAGCTCGATGTCGGGGAAATCGATAACGCGCTCCGTCTCCAGCCACGCACGTTGCTCCGGCGCCAAGGGCCGCAGGCGGCAGCAGAGCCGGTCCTTCTCTTGCGACCAGATGTAAGGCAAGTGCAGATGGTGCCAGAGGCGCTCAAAGAAGCCCGGACGAAGCGAAGATGGCCGGACGGGCTTGGCGAGGGCCGGACGGCGCAGGCCTTCCTTCCTGCCCTTGCCACCCGGGTAGGCAGCGGTCTGGACTTCCGCAGGTCCTCCGTCTGCCGCTGGCGCCCCAACCAGGACCCACCGACGGGCACGCCGGGCAGCATTGAGGAACTCCGACTCGGTGACTTGATCGGCTTCCTCCAGCACGAGCCAATCGAACTGGATGGGCCCAGCACGGTCGCCAGCCGCGACGTCGCCGAAATGGGGATCCGTGGCCAGTGACGTGGTCGTCGCCGCCACCACATTGGCGTAGAGGGGCAAGCGCTCCGCCAAGGTCTCAGTGGCTTCTTCCAGATAGGCCGCCCACTGGCGCGCGAAAGCCGCCTGTTCCTCGGCCTGTTCCCGCCGTCGGCACCAGGCCTGTTGAGCCGTCTGGACTGCTTCCCGGGTCAGCATGGTCGGACTCGTGCCGCCCGGCTTCAATTCCAGGCAGAGTGCGTCCCATTTCTGCTGGAGAAGGAGCAACTCCTGGCGCAAGGCCGACTCTTGATCCTTGAGACTGGTTTGGCGCCGGGCGATTTCGGCGTTGATGCGGTCCGCGTGCTCGGCCCGAAAAGTGCTGTCCGCCCGTTGCCGTTCCGAACTGAGCGACCCGGCCTGGCGCTCTAGAGCTAGGCGGTCGGCCTGGAGCTGCTGGCAACGCGCCTCGAGCGCGGTCCACTGTGCCAGGCAGTCGCCCCGAAAGGTGGCCTGCCACCAGGCTTTCTGCCACCAGCGTCCCTGGCGCTTCGCCTCCATCAGGGGGTGCAAAGCTTCACGCTGCGTGGCCAGGGCATCCGATTCCTGCTGTCGCTCCTCGAGTTGTGCGTGCAATACCGCGAGGGCGGAATCGAAACGGCTGAGGTCTTTTTCGTGATCTCGCCGGTAGTCGGCTAGAGCGTCGGCAAAGCTACTGGCAGTGCTTTCAGGCTGGTGTCCTGCCGCTTCCTGCTCGACTTCCACCGGGACCAGGCTGCGCCGGGCTCGCAAGCTCTCGCTCTGCTCGGCGAGCTCTTGGTGGCGCTGGACCAACTCGTCGAAGCGAACCCACACTGAATGCCCTGGCTCGAACTGGTGCCAGCGCTGCTGGGCGGCCTCCACTTCGTGGCGAGCTCGCGGCAGCGTTTCCTCGCGCAGACAGCGGACGCGCTCCGCAAAGGTCAGCGCGCGAATCGCCGGCGGAAGCGTTTCGGGAAGCTCGTCACGCTCCAGGCAGCGCAAGGAGAAAACGACATCGCGCGGGCCAATGAGTCCCAGAACGCGGTCGATTGCGGCCGGCGTGGGAGCAAGCAACAGTGCGCGTTCCCCGCGCGCGGCGATCTGGGTGAGGATCTCAGCTACTACGCGCGATTTGCCCGCACCGGGCAAACCTTGCAACAGGAACAGGTCCGGGGTATGCAGCGCCTTGGCCACGGCTTCGCGTTGGCGCGCATCCAGGGCGGCGTCGTGCACGTCGACCGGAGCGGGGTGAAAGGGCTCCAGGGCCTCGGTGTGTCCACTCAAGAGCTGGGTCAGCAATTGCCGACCCCGATCTCGCGGAGTGCCGTTACCGCCGGTGGGTAGTTGGTGGGAGTACAGCACGCCCTGGCGTTCCGCCAAGGCGAGGAGTTCCATCTGCTGCGCCGGCGAAACGCTGCGGCAAAGATCTTCCCAGAGCGGGGTAGAGGCAGGGCGGGGCTCGGGAGACGCTCCGGAAGGCAGCAGCGCGGGATGGCCAAGCGCCCTCCATGGGGCCGCTTGGGTCCCTCCTGAGGCCTGACGTTCCCGTTGTGTCATCGAGTATCCTCAGCTGCAATCCATTTCACGGGCTCGCTCCTGCCCCTCCCTGGGAGTTGTGAAACCCATTCCCGTGCGTTGGTGTCTACCTTTGGAGTGGAGGCGCTCTCTTCCTGATCGCCGGCCTCCCCAGGAACCAGGGTCCGAACCCTCTCTTGGCTTGTTCGCTCCCGATCGTGTCAATATTCTGTGGTCTGGCTCCAACTGCGCCTAGTAATTTCCTTCACTCTGGTTATTTCCCTGACGGCAGCGCGAGCCGGAGAGCCGTTGGAAGGGATGAAGGATGAGGAAGGAAGGATGAATCAGACCATTCGTCCTTCCTCCTTCATCCTTCCGTCACAGCGTCTCGCCAGGAGCTGCCGGCCGGCACCTCGCGGAGGCCCCGTGAATACCCGCCGTAGTATAGACGGTTTCGCCGCGCCAAGCTATCAAATCGTTTCCACATTCGTGCGCGAAACCTCCCGGTCCAGGCCGCGTGGTCTGCTCTACCGTTCCTCCTGGGCGGTGAATCGATGTCGGGTGGGCACGGCCCACCCTGCTCTCCCTGGACGATGAATCGATTTAATCCCTGTCCGTAACGCGCACGACTTCGATCGACAGTTTTCCCAGCACGCGCAGGACCGGCAACAGCGGCGTCAGCGATTGGGTCTTGTACCAGCTATGATCGGCAATCTTCAGGTGGGTGGCGTCGACGAACCCGCGCCCCAGCGTCGCGTCGAGCGGCAGCCATTGACCCCGCACCCAAACTTCCGTCCACATATGATACCCCATCGTTGGCTGTCCATCGGGCGCTTTCACATACAACAGTCCCAGCGCGGTGCGCGACGGGATTTCGACAACCCGGCACATGGCGGCCACCAAAACGGCATGCTCGGTGCAATCGCCTTCCAGGGTCCGTGCCACTTCGTCCGCCGTCGCGAATGCCTCCGTGGAATGGCTCCGGTCTACATGCTCATGCACCCATTTCTCGATGCGTAGAGCTTTGCTCCACGGATCGGTCACCGTGCCGACCGCACGGCGAGCGAGCGCTTTGACCTCCGGATCATCACTGTTGATAAAGTAGGAACTTTTCAGGAATTCCTGCGACGCCTTCTTGTCGGGATCCGCAGTCGGCCGCGGTCCCCGGCTGGCTCGGATGTGCAGCTCGAAGGTGTTGCCCTGGACGTTCTTGATCTGCTGGCGGTCATCCTGGGCCACCGCGGTGGTCGGATTCTCATCGCCCTTCAGCGTGATGCGAAAAACCACCGCCTGCGCGTCGTACGGATTCGGAATGAACTGTTTCAGGCGGATCGATTGGCCCCAGCCTATGTCGACGCGAGTCGTGCCCCCAGGAGCCTTGGCTTGACGTTCCGTCCCACGGTACAGGACCAGCCGGCCCAGTCCGGGCATCTCGACCTCGGAACGCACCGGCACCAGGTTCTTGTCCAGCCAGGTGGTCAGGGGAGGCATCTGAACATCCTGGATCTTGTCGGACACGGCCTCCACCCGTAGCAGCTTCTGCTTCACTTTGAAAACTTCGACGTCCTCATAGTCCTTGACGGTGACGCGCGTGTTAATGACCGTGGTGAGCTGCGGCTCAAAGCTGAGGTAGCTGAACTGATCGCCCGGCTTCACCTTGTGTTCCTGGAAAAGGCGCTCCTGACGGTAAAGACCGACGACCTGGTCATTCCAGGGAATCTGTTGATCCAGTCGCTGACCTCCGTCCACCTGGAGGCTCAGTTTATTTCCCTCCCCGACGCGGCCCGTCAGGACCAGCTTTTGCTGTTTGCCCAGGAACTGGCGCATGGAAACGCCGACGACCTTGCCTTCCAGGGTTTCGTCGGTCCCGGTTTCCATGCGCAGACTGATGGTGTCATTGAACCGCTTGACGGATAGATTCAATTCCATGGTTGCCCGATGTAGTTGGCGCCCATTCTGCTCGACTGCACGTACCAGGGTATGAACGAAGCCGGCCTTGCCACCCTCGAGGTAAGCGACATCCCAGATATCCTCGACGATTCGGCCCTGGGGCTCGGCCGCGCCGGCCGACTGGACCGCCAGGAGGAGAAGGTAACAGCAATTCCGAAACCTGCGCATCGCGGGCTCCTTTTTGCCAAGTGGATCCGCCCCTGCGCCGGTCGGCGCGCGGACCCGCTTTATCATAATACCTGTTCAGCCGACGCCGCCAACATCAGAAAGAGCGGTGTCTCGGCGCGGTGGTCTGGCGAAACCTCGGAGTCAGCGGGGAATAGCCGGAATGCGGAAGAAAATGACAAGGTGACAAGGTGACAAGGTCAATGCCCCAATCTTTCCACGAGCTGACGCCTTGTCCAGCCCCTCATTCCTTCTCGACCCCTGTCACCTTGTCACCTTGTCACCTTGTCATCTGCCGTGCCATCTCCCCAAGCGTCCAACCCGCGTAAACCGTCTCTCCCCAAAGGCTTTCACCTGGAGCAGATCCCACGGTCTAGAATCCTCCAGACCGGTTGGCCGCGGGGCCAATTGCAAACTATAGTTCAGCAGCAACCGCTTCTCCCCGCGGCCGGACACACAATCCCCCAATCCCTCCGAACCTCCAAATACAGGGTGTGCGCGTGAGTCCAGAACAATTGGCTGCTCATCTCCGGGTCGATCACTATGGCGACTTCTGGTTGACCGAAGCGGTTCGGCCGGCCCCCGACTTGCCCGTGGTGCCCCGGCAAGGGTATCGCGTGGACACCTACCGCGATGCCGCCGCGAAGCTGGCGGTACCGGTGTTAGCCGCCGCCGTGTCGCGGGAACAACTCTTCGACCTCTTCTTGGCCCTGCTCGAGCCCCTGGGCGAGGTGGTGGATGTCGTCGTGGAAACCAGCCATGACAGCGACGGCACCGATCACCGCGACCTGCATCGCGAGCAGATTGATCTGCCGGTGCTCCAGAGTCACTTTTGCGAGTTCGAGGAATTATTGCTGCACGACGGCTGCACTGGCGTGGCTGTCATTTCCACCACGGAACCAATGGAAGTACAGTTCGATGAGCACAAACTGCTCGTCGTCTACGCCCACAATCTGAAGCCGTTCGAGGCGATTCTGCGCCAGCACGGCGTCACCCGCGCGAACGGCATGAAGCTGATCACCGAAGGTGAACACCTACACAGCACGGAGCCTGGTTACACGGCCAGTTTCGAGCAGCTTTGCTATCGTCTCGGTGTCGGGGAGGCCGCGGAACGCGTCAACTGGTGATCCTCGGAAGGAGGAAGCAAGACCGCTTCGGATTCGTCCGGCCTCGTTCATCCTCGCGCCGGCCAGTTCAGGGCAACGGCAAGTTCCTGAATTCAAACGCCACCTCGTGATCCAGGGTCACCCACGCATAATAAATGAGCTGGGTCGGCGGTCCGAGCTGGGCGTTATTCCCCGGATCACCAAAGATAAAGGTACCCTGGACGCTGGTGGGCGTCGAGTTCAACCAGTGCATGCCGCGCGAGGCGTATTTGCCGCCTTTGGCGTCGTGGAGCTCGATCCGCTGGTAAAGGGAGTTCACCCAGCTGTAGTCGTTGGGGCTATCCTTGCGCGTCTCGCGGAGCGATAACTTGAGCTGGTAGGTTTTGCCGCCCGCGGCATTACCATCTTCCTTGACTTCTTCGACATCGAGGTGGGCAGTGCCTTGCTGCAACTTCCTGCCCTGGGCAGCAAGGATCTTGTCGACGACAATCAGCGGCTTCTGTTCGGCCAACAGCGTGACCGGCATGCTGCCTTTGAGGAGCCGCACGGTCCGGGCGGTCTTTGCACCCCAGACCAGGCTTACGTGCACTTGCTGGCTGTAGCTGCGGTAGCCGCCATAACGGTAGGAGCGCGGCCCGCTCGCGTTAATGGCGCGGTTGCCGCCAGCCAGCAGGGAGTGGTTCTGATCATCGAAGGCTGCCAATAACTTGATTTCGCCAATGCCGAGCAACGGCATCTTGGGTTCGACGATGATATTCAGGTTGCAATTCAATTGTTCGGAGCCTTGCTCTCCCCCTGGACTGGGGGTGCGGGGCAGCGAGCCGAATTGAATGCTGCGGTTGTAATTGAAGCCTTGGGCGACGATGCGAAAAGGGCCCTCGCGATAAACAAAGGGCACGAACTGATCCTGGAACCGCAGGCGCAGGGTATCATCCCCATGGTTTGGCTCCAGCTGGAGGCCCGCTTCCTCGCACAGCTTGTCCAGGGCTTCCCAGAAGGTGAGATCCTGGAAGTCGAAACTGTAAACCTGCTTCTCCCGCTCGCCGTTGGCCGGAGCGTCTGGCCACAGGGTCAATTTGTAACCGGTCTGCTTGGCAATCTCAGCCAGGGTTTCCCGAATCGGGCGTGGTTTCGGCTGCAAGGTCACCCGCTTGGGGGCCAGGATCTCGGCCGTGTGCAGACGCGGGATGAGCTCGTCCAGACGCCGGCGCACTTCCGCGTCGGGGCGGGACTGGGCCACGCGCAAGGCCGGCAGAGCCCCCGGACCGATGTCCTCCAACTGCCGCTGAGCGGCTTCGCGGACCTGAAAGTCGCTACTCCCCAATTGTTCGATCAGCTGCTCGATCCGCACAGCGGAGTCGGCTTTCGGAGCGGGGCGGTCGCTGCCGAGCAGGGGCAGCAACGCCAGGCCGAGGACTCCAGCCAGGCCAATCATCGCTCGCATGGCGCCGCCTTTCAGAAACTTAAGGGAGGAAGCCTTTCCGGTGCCGAGATAATTGTTTGAGTATAAAGTGTCTTCCGGGGCTCGAGCAAGCACCTAACCAAGAACTTTCATGGAGTTCGCGGTGTGCACGCCAATGGTCCGGAGTTTGCAACAAAGGGAGAATCTCGAACCCAGTCAGAACGCCGCAGAGAACGCGCTCCGGATTCGTTCTTCCTCCTTCATCGTTCTTTCTTCCGAAGGAGCGCTCCGGTAGAATAGGTATCGTCCACGAAGGCGCTTGATTCCCGGGCGGAGAATTCCCGATTATGCCATTCCTGCTCCTGCTCTTGCTCTCACTCGCCTGCCTTCCGGTACAGTGGCCCGAGCCGCCCGAATGGACGGGGCTGGTTGGCAGCGTGGTCTTGACCTGGACCGGAGTCGGCGTGATGGTGGCTGCGGCCGCCGTTCTGGCTCAGAACACGCGCAGGCGCTTACGGCGCGATCCCGCCGGACGCGAAGCCGTCCTTCAGCGCTACGCTGCCTGGCGCCTGTATCACCTGATCATGCTCTTTGTTGTTTACGGCCTGGCCTTGTACGTGTTGGGCTGGGGCTGGGCCGTGCAAGCTGCCTGTAGTATGGGAACGCCGTTGCCTGATGGCGTGGTGCCGCTCCTGCCCGGGGCCGAGCTCTTGATCGTCTTACCTTTCTTGGCCTCCCTGGTTCTCTCCTGGGCCTGCTTCTACGACGCCGAGCACGCGCTGCATGATTCCGTGCTCACGGCCAGCAGCTCCCCCTTCTGGAGTCGCTGGGCCTACGTCGGTTTCCACGTGCGGCACAACCTGGCTCTGGTGTGCGTCCCGATTTTGATCTTGGTCGTCGAGCAAGGCTTCTGCCGCTTATTTCCCAACCTGCACTCCGATTGGCGTTTTCAGTTCGCCGCGGTCTTGCTGTTGGCAGCCGTGTTCATTGGCATGCCCTGGACACTGCGGTTGCTGCTGGGCTTACGGCCTTTGCCGGACGGACCGTTGCGGGACCGCTTGCAGGCCGCCAGTCGCCGGCTGCATTTCCGCTGTAGTGCTGTTCTCCTGTGGGATACACACGGTGGCGTGGCCAACGCCATGGTGGTTGGCATCGTACCCCTGGTCCGCTATGTGTTGCTCACCGACCGCCTGACGACGGAGATGACGGGAGACGAGGTCGAGGCCGTGTTCGGCCACGAGGTGGGACACGTCAAACATCTGCACATGCTGTATTACCTGGGCTTTCTGCTGATCAGTCTGACCGTGGTGATGGAGACCTGGAAGGCGATCGACTTGCAGGGGATCCTGAGCCGCAGTGCTCGTGAGGACCTTGCGATCCTGCCCCTGGTGGCCTCACTTGGAGCGTACATCTTTGTGGTGTTCGGCTTCCTGTCACGGCGGTGCGAGCGCCAAGCCGACATTTTCGGCTGCCGGGCGGTGTCGTGTGCACAGCCGGATTGCGCCGGTCATGACGGCACTGTGAAACTGCTTCCCGGAGGACGCGGGTTGTGTCCGACGGGCATCCGTACGTTCATGGGAGCTTTGGAAAAAGTGGCACGGCTCAACGGGATTAGTCGCGATCGACCGGGCTGGCTCCAATCGTGGCAACACTCGACGATTGCACGCCGCGTTGAGTTCTTGCAGCACGTCCTCGCTGATCCGGGTCTGGAAGCGCGTTTCCAGCGCCGCGTCGGTTTCGTCAAGTGGGGCCTGCTGCTCGGCCTGGGAATTGCTCTAGTCCTGCTCGGCACGACCCAGGGGTGGGCGAACTTGCTGCTGTTTTGACACGAAACACACGAAGTGATCCGCGGCGCTAATCTGCTCCGTTCGACGCCGCGTCAGCTCCTCAGGGCCGGG
>JBGQLF010000211.1:0-10356 GCA_041499985.1 Gemmataceae bacterium | reverse complement strand
TTCGAGCAGGGCTGGCCCGAATATGAATGGCGCGGGCAGCGCCCAGAGGCTTGGCTGCCGCGCTTTTCCCAGCCACGCTGGGATGGCTCTCCTCTGCAAGGCCAAGTGATCCTGCTCTGGGCCGAGCAGGGCTTGGGGGACACGCTGCAATTCATTCGTTATGCCCCTCTGGTACAAGCGCGCGGAGGCTGTGTGCTCGTCGCCTGCCAGCCCGCCTTGGTGCCCCTGGTAAGCCGCTGTCCGGGCATCGATCGGCTGCTGCCGCAGGGGAGTCCCTTGCCCCCCTTTGACGTTTGGGCCCCGCTCCTGAGTTTGCCCGGTCTGTTGCGGACCACGCTGGCGACCATACCGGTCACCGTCCCCTACCTGTTCCCGGATCCCCAGCGCGTCCAGTACTGGCAGCAGCAACTGCACCATCTTGAGGGTTTCAAGATTGGCATCACCTGGCAAGGCAATCCCCGCTTCTCAAGTGACCGGACGCGTTCCCTCCCGCTGGCGCAGTTGGAGCCGTTGGCCCGGGTGGAGGGAGTGCGGTTGATCAGCTTGCAAAAGGGCCCGGGCAGCGAGCAAGTGCGGGCGCTGGCCGACCGCTTTGCTGTCCTGGAGTTGGGGAGCCAGCTGGATGAGGGAACCGGGGCCTTCGAGGACACCGCCGCGGTGCTCCCGCAACTGGACTTGGTCATTGCCCCGGACACGGCGCTGGCACATCTGGCGAGCGGGTTGGGAGTGCCGGTGTGGCTGGCGCTGCCCCTCAGCGCGGACTGGCGCTGGCTGCGGCAGCGGGAGGATAGCCCGTGGTACCCGAGTATGCGCCTGTTCCGCCAGCAAGAGTGGGGCAACTGGGACGAGGTGTTCACTCGGATAGCGGCCGCGCTAAGCCAACGGCTGGCCCAAGGCGACGGGGCCTAGCGCCGATGCACGCGCCACGGCCGGCCACTGGTGGTCAGTTCCGATACCGTCTTGCCGTCCCGGTCGACTTCGACCACGCGCCGCGTCATCATGCTGGCCACCAGCGTATGGCCGTTGGGCAGCCGGGTAGCGTGGCAGGCGCCCGGCACTGTGCACTCCCAGGTGGTGTTGCCAGCCGCATCCAGCTCCAGCACTTTACCGCTGCTGAGCAGGGCAAGCAAGAAATGCCCTCCGGGCAAGGATTCCACGGAGCACCAGCCGCCGTTGTGGTTGCCTTGTCGCAATTGCTTGATTTCCTTGCCGGTCGCGGCGTCCAGCTCTTGTACGAAGCCCTGATTGGAAATGCACACGATATGGCCGTTGCGCAACTTCTGAGCACCGAACACAAAGGCGTCCTGCCCTCCCCGCTGATGGGAGTAGACTTCCTGGCCATCCCGACCGACCTCGAACAGGCGGTCGTGGGTGGCGATGACCGTATTGCCGTTGGGCAGGCGTTGGCAGACGATCGGATTGCCATTGGGGATGCGCTTTTCCCAGAGCACATTGCCTTGCAAGTCGCGCTCGGTGACACGCTGGCCCTGGAATTCAGCGATCAGCACGTGACCGCCTGGGAGGACCTGGGCATCGATGGGGCCTTGCAAGTTCTCCAGCTTCCAGCGCGGCTTGCCGTCGGAGCCGAATTCCCAAACCTTATTGCTGTCCATCTCGGCGAGCAGCGTCAGTCCCAGGTGCGGCTCGACCTGCTCGAGCACGGGCAGGGGCCGTTGCGAGCCCTGATCCCGCCACCAGAGCGCCCAGGCATCACGACACTTTTGCCGGGACTCCAGACTGCCACGACCCACCGACACGCGCGGCGCCTGGTCTCCGGCAAGGCGACACAGGAGCTCCTCAACTTGCGTGGTCAGCGGAGGTGGGGCTTCGGCCAGGAGGGCCACCAGCACCGGTACCGCCGTCGTGTCCTGGGCCGCCAGCAAGCCCTGCGCTGCGCGCAGGCGAACCTTGGCGTCGGGATCGCCCAGGAGTTGCCGAGCCGCAGCCTGCTCCTCAGCATTGCCCCAGTGTCCCAACACCAGCGCCGCGGCAGCCCGGCGCGCCGGATGGGGATCGTGCAGCGCCCGCAGCAGGGCGGGATCCACGGCTCCTTGCTGCACACTCAGGGTATTCAAAGTCGTCAGGACTTCTTCTTCTACCCAGTCGTCGTCGGCGAAGGGAAGATACAGCAACAGGCTTTCGATGGCACCGGCCGGCTTGCGCAGCGCCAGGAGGCGGGCGGCTGCCACCGGCAGCGCCGAGCCGGGGCCACGCTCGATTTCTTCCAGGCACAGCTCGGCTCGGCGGACCACTTCCAGATCAGGGTGATGGAGAGCCTCCTTCAAGAGCGGCCGAGCCGTCGGCCCAGCGGCACTGAGTTCCTGCGAGGCTCGTTGGCGGACCGCAAATTGCGCATGACCGAGCTGCCGGATCAGCGCCTCCATGCGTTGACGGTCCGCGTCGGTCAGCGAGCGCTGGCGAAAAAACTCCCGCAATCCCGGCCCATCGATGCCGATGTGTGCTCTGCGGAGGCACTCTTCGTCCGCGGTGGACGTCTCCTCGCCGCCTCGCAGGGAGCGCGTACCCTCAAGGGCGAGAACGACGCCACAAAGACTCACAGCGAGGAGGAACTTGCCTGGATGCATGTGCGAGATCTCCAGCCTGGGTTCAGTCCCAGGTGATCCCTATCACCATAAACGGTGCGGCGCGAGAATCCCACTGGATTTTCGGGTTCACTCCAAGTTTCCAAGTCCGAGGACAGTCCGTGAAGTCCGGAACCAGTACTCAGTACTCGGTACTCCGATCCCTGGCTCCTCTGTCCTCGGTCTTCTGTCCTCTGTCCTCGGTTCTCGGTCGCCCCAGGGCGAGTGCTGCGAGCAACGCCGCCGTCAGCCAGTACGCCGCCGCCCAGTGATACGGGCTTTGAATTTGAAAGCGTGCTTCCTCCGGAAGCTGGGCGAAGACGGTGCCGGGCAGCGCAATCGGTGCACCCGGCAAAGGAGAGTGGATGACTCCGAATAAGGCGGCGATCCCGGTCACGACGTTGTAGAGGGCGGCCCGAAGCAACTGCCCATCGAGCAAGGCCGCCAGCGCCGCGGCCCAGAGCATGCCGGTCACGAGGAAACCATTGGCCAGGCAACGCAGCGTTTGTACCGCGGCCGCAGCATCCGGATCGGGATCTCGGCCGGCCAGGGCGCGATTTAGGGGAATCGTGGCCAGGTAAGCCAGGGCCGGCAGCGCCGCGATCGCCAGGGCCGGGTAATGGCGGACCGGCGTGGCCCGGAAGGATTGGGCCGTGATTTCCAGGCCCACGTAGACCAGAATCGGAAACATCGCTGCTTCGGGCAGCCATTCAAACAGATAGCGGAACCAGCCGAAATAGCCGACGGCGGCAACAAACAGCGCCGTGGCCAGGGTGTACGCGGCCCGGCCACCCATCGCCTTGTACGCGGGATGACCAATGTAGGGCGTGTTCTGGATGACGCCGCCGCACAGGCCCGCCAGCACCGAAGCGACGCCTTCCGTCAGCAGGATGGTGCGCGTATCGTACTCGTCCCCCGCCGCGGCGGCACTTTCGGTGCAATCGATGCCGCCGACAATCGTGGCCAGGGCGAAGGGCAAGGCTACCGGCATCATTGCCAGCGCGGTCGTGCCAACTCGTTCCCACCACACACGGTCCCAGACCACTTCCGGCATCAAACTGGGAAGCTGCCACGCCGACGCGGGTCCGGCCTGATGCGGCGGAGAGACGAGGTTCCAGTGCAGGAGATTGCCGAACTGGCCAAACACCAAATACGCGAGCACCCCCACGCCGACGGCGGCGAAGGCGCCCGGTACGTTTCCGGGCAGTGACCGGTGCGCCAGCAGCGTGACCAGGATGAGGGTCAAGGACAACATGCCCACCAGTGGCATGGCGGCAATGTCCAGCCACAGCGGCACAAACGCGATCAAGGCCAGCGCAATCGCCGCCAGCGAGCCAAGCAGGCCCGCGCGGGGTACCCAGCGGCGCACGGCGTTGCCCAGCGGAGCGCAGCACACCTTGAACAGGCCCACGAAGACGAGGATCGTCAAACCCACGTGCCAGGCGAACAGCATGGCCGTGTCGTGGTTCATGCCGTGCTGAACGCGACCCTGCTGAAGGGCCGGCAGAAGGACGAGGAGACCAATGCCAAAGGTGCTCGGCGTATCCAGGCCGAGCGGCATCGCTGTGATATCCGACCGGCCGGTCCGGCGTGCCAGGCGGAAAGCCATCCAGGTGTAAACGAGGTCGCCTATCAGCACGCCCAGGGCGGTTCCCGGAATCATGCGCGTGATCACGAACTGCGGCGTGAAGCTGTAACGGCCCTTCTGTTCTTCCGGAGGGGTTGAGCTACTGATGGTGCTGACGAGAAACACCATGACGGCGACATTGTCGAGCATCAAGCCAAAAAAGGCGTTGACATCGCCCCACGCCGCCCAGCGGTATGGCTTCATAAGTGGTCCTGCCTCGGGTGGAGGAGAGGTTTCCCAACCAGGGTAACGGACGCCTGGGCCGGTGACAAGCATTGAGCGCGCCTGCAAAAGTCTTTCCTGCGGAATAAACGGACGCAGACGCGCCCGCCGGTGCGCCGGACCCGGCCTTCGTCCGTTGCTACTCCCTCTTGGAACCGCTAGGTTGGAATAGCTGATGGGTTTGGGTAATTTGGTGAACTCACTGCCCGAGCACCCATGTCTTCGGGCGGGCCGGAAAACTCTCTAGGGTCCACGGTTCCAGCTGAATCCCGTCGGGATCGCGCTGCGGGTGCGCGCCGGAACCCGTCTCATACGGAATCGCCGTGATTTTTGTCTGAGCCCGAAGCGCCAGCGCGGGGGAGAACTTTCACCTCGCTGACGCTTCGGGCTCAGCAGCGAGTGCAGCCATGCGCAGAGTGGTGGTAACAGGCCTGGGAGTGGTCGCCCCCAACGGCATCGGCAAGGAAGCGTTTTGGTCGGCCTGTCTCAACGGGCGGAGCGGCGTCGGCCCCATTCGCAGCTTCGACGCTTCGGGCCACCCGGTCCAGATCGCCGCCGAGGTGCCGCCCGATTGGGACGTCACGCCCTATATTCCTGCCAGTCAGCGTAAAAGTCTCAAAATCATGAGCCGGGCGATGCGCTTCGCCGTCGGCGCGGCGGCGCTCGGCGTGCAGGACAGCGGCTTGCCGTGGGAACGAGAGGATCCCGAGCGGATCGGCGTGGTCATGGGCACCGGCATGATCCCGGTCGAGCTGCCGGAGTTGGCGCCGGCCCTGGTGGAAGCCAGTGACGCCGAAGGCCGATTGCAAGTGTCGCGCCTGGGCCAGTGTGGCAGTCGCGCCCTCTTTCCGCTGTGGATCCTCAAGTACTTACCCAACATGGTGGCCGCCCACGTCTCGATGGCTTTCAACGCCCAGGGGCCGAACAGCACCGTGACGACGGCATGCGCGGCCGGGACGCAAGCGGTCGGAGAGGCTTTTCGCCTGATCGCGCGCGGCGATGCGGATATCGTCCTGGCAGGCGGCGCCGACAGTCGCATGGATCCCCTGCTCTTGCTGGCCTACCTGGCCCTGGGAGCCCTGAGCCGTGCGGATCGGCCGCCCGCGGAGGTATCCCGGCCCTTCGACGGCCAACGCGATGGCTTTGTCCTGGGAGAAGGAGCCGGTGTCCTGGTACTGGAGGAGTTGGAGCGCGCCCGGCTGCGCGGAGCCGTGATCTATGCCGAGGTGTTGGGCTTCGGCAGCAGCTTTGATGCCTACGCCGTGACCAAGCCCGATCCCGAAGCGCGCGGCGCCGCCAGAGCCATCGAGTGGGCGCTGCGGGAGGCTCATGTGGATCGGCAGGACGTGGACTACATCAACGCGCACGGCACGAGTACCCGACTCAACGATCGAATGGAGACGGTGGCCGTCAAGCGTGTGTTCGGCGAAGGGGCTCGGGCGTTGCCGTTGTCGTCGATCAAGTCGATGGTGGGACACTTGATTGGGGCGGCCGGCGCGGTCGAGGCGGTGGCGCTGGCGCTGACTTTACGCGATGGGGCGTTGCCGCCGACGATCAATTACACCGTGCCGGACCCGGACTGCGACCTGGACTATGTGCCGAATAACGCTCGCGAGATTCCGGTGCGCACGGCCATGTCTACGAGCTTCGGCTTCGGCGGCCAGAACGCGGCATTGGTGATGCGCCGCTTTGCGGGCTGACGCCGTTTTCGCGACTATGGAACAACGGTGCGGTGGGTTCACAACAGGTCCATCATATGTTCCCCACCGTGGGCCGGGTTGCCGATGAGTCGCTGACCGATCGGATCGACGACGAAATCGAGTGCTTCGAGCGGGATCTGGCCGATCAGCACGGGGCATTCGTCGGGCAGTTCCGCGACTTCGACGAGACAATCGCGGCCCTGCACCGTGAGCTTGAGGGCCCCATACATCCCGAACTCCGCGATGCCGCTGCTGGTGACGGCCTAGCGCGTGCGGAACCGTTCCAGGCCGAGTTGCTGGATGTAGCGCCGCGGCAACGATAGGAACATGGCCCCCGTATCCACCAGGGCCTCGGGGATTTCCACACGACGGACTTCCTCGGGTTTTCGGTGCCCGATGTTGACCTCGGCGAAGTCGTTGAGGTTCTCGATGGTGGCGGCGACGAGCACTTTACCCAGGGTACGGATCTCCATCGCGGTCTCCTTCAACGGTCAGGAGCGGTGAATCTTTTCCAAAACCCATTCCCGGAGCAGATCCGTATAAGCAACTCCCTTCGCCTTGGCAATTTCCTTGACGGTTGAGGCTTCCTGGGCGGGCAAGTGGATTTGCAGCACGGTTTCGCGCTCAAAGATCGGTTCCGTGACCTCTTCCAGCTGATCCTCAAAATCAGTCAAGTCATGCGCGTCCCAAAACTGGGCCAGTTCTTGAATCGAATCAGTTTGAGGAATCTTTGGCCTTTTCATCGGTTCTTCCATTGCCTGTATCGGCGTTTTTCTTTGTTCGTCATGGGTCTGGCCGTCACCGGGTAACCTTTGCCATCGGGAAACTGGATCACCACACAGAAGAGATAGCGTCCAGCGGCCGTTTGCCCGAGGACATAATAGACAGGATTCGCTCCTTCTGCCTTTGCCCGCAGCACCAGTGCCTGACCGAAACTAGCTTCTTCCACTTCTTCGGGGGTGACACCGTGGCGTGCGATATGGTCGATCCGGTCTTGCGGCCAGAGGAACTCATGGATCTTCATCCCGCAATTGTAGAGGGCAACACATGGCCCTGCCAATGCTGTGCCCCGGTGTGCGTCGGCATCGAACGGCAGGACCGGGGCCGCGACGAGAGCACCTGAAGAATCTCCCAGAGTAGGGAATACCCCCGATTAGGCGGCCGACTCCGGGCGTTGGAGGTAGGCTTGGTGCGCCTCCATGTAAATCCGCAGTGCTGCGTTGAGACGTTGCTCCCATCCTTCGCCTTGTGCTTGGAACCACGCCAACACTGCCGCGTCGACGTGGAGCGTCACGGGCTCCAGCGGGCCGGGCGTTCGCCACGTGGCCTTGGCAAAGAAGGACTCTGGCAGCTCCGGAATATCCGACGTATCGATTTGGTCGTCCGTCAGGGCCTCAACCCGGGCCCAGTCGGTCGCAGAGGGCTTGTTCATAGTGTTCACGTTCCCGTCTCGTCGCCTTGCGCATCGACCTGCAAAATGCGGAAGACGTCGGCGCGCGTAGCACGCTTCGTCTTCTGGCCCTCCCGGATCGCCTCTGCCAGCGCGAAGTCCTCCAGCACCTCAGCGAAAACCTCGTGCAACAGCTCGCGTTGCTCCTGCAAGGTCTCCGCCAGCGCCTCTTTCAGCGCCTGCTTGAGTGCGGCCTCACTCAGATTGGTTCGTGCCATGTCATCTACATCGATGCGAAAAGGGGATGATTCGGACACCGTTGCAGGAAGCTAGTGTGGTCCGTGTCGAGCAGCTCTGTCATGGCGACTCCCCAGGTTCGTCCGGGGGCCGGTCGGCGCTGCGGAAGGCCCGGCCGAACTCCAGGGCCTCCCGAAAGGCCGCCTCATCGGAGATCGAGCCGGTAACCTTCTCCAGCCAATTGCTGGTAACGGGGACACCGGCAAGCCGGCGTTGGATGTCGGCGACTGCGCGTTCAAGGATCGCCAAACGTTGTTCCAGGATTGCTTCGTCGAACATGACGTCCTCGCTTCACATCCTTATTCTACCCTCCAGCCAGGACAACGCCATCCTTCTTGTGGCTCGTCCAACTTCGCCCACTGCTCGTGTCACTTCTTCGGCTCCGCTGCCTTGCCTTCAATCAGCCCCTTGGCTCCGTGATCGTCGGACTGGAGCGGCTTCAGCTCGATAGCCCTGGCGAAGTCGGCCACGGACCGCTCCTTCAGATCGAGCTGGGCGAAAATCCGGCCGCGCGTGATCCAGACTTCCGGGTCGTTCGGCCGGACGGCGACGGCGGCAGCGAACTCGGCATCGGCCCTGTCCGTCTCGCCGAGCTGGGCGTAGAGCTTGGCGCGGTGCAGGTACTCCAGTGGGTCGGCGGTTGTGGCCCCTTCGATCAGGGTCTCGGCCTCGCGACGGGAGATCTGGCAGCCCGCCCAACCGACCCACATCTCGCCCAGCTCGTCATGATCCGGCCGTGGAAAGCAGCGCCGCAGCGCCGCCCGGCCCTGGTCCAGCGCTGTGCGGGCGGCCTCCGCCTGACCCAGCTGGTGATGCGCCATCGCCAGGAAGAAATGCCCGTTCACGGGGAACTCGATGTCCGCGTTCCCGTTCAGGCCTTCCTCAATCCCGCGGACCGCCGCGGCAAACTGGCCATTGCGGTAGGCGGTGATGCCCCGCACCACCCTCCGCGTTCCTCGATAGGACGCCGGTGCCTCTTGCACGCCGAACTCCGCAAGCCGGGTGAGCAGTTCGCGATCAGTCACCGCATCGGGCAAGAGCAGAGCGGCCTGTCCCGCCTGTGGGCCACTACGCGGGTCCCGGCGGTTGCCGAAGCGCTCCAGCATGTCCCGACACAGGCGGCGGTAGCCTTCGACGTCGCCGGTCTGCACGAGCAGATGCGCCAGGCAGAACGACTTATAGCGCTCGGTGGGCATCCGCTGCACGGCCTTCGCCAGATAGCCGACCGCCTCCTGCCACAAGAAGCCCCGCGCGTACAGGTGGGCGACGTTCGTCAAGCCATTCGCCAGTTGCTGATTGAGCAAGTCGTCCTCGGGCTCGCGGCTGGCGACGGCTTCCAGCGCCTCCAGGGCCTGGCGAATCTTCGGCACGGCCGCGGCGTGCCGACCAGCCCTCCATTCCAGCCGCCCCAGCGCCAGGCGCGTCAGGGCCAGATCTGCTTGGCGGCGGGCGTTCGCGGGGTCGTCCCGCAGCAGCGCCGCACGCAGCTCCAGGGCCTGGGCCAGCGAAGTGGCCGCCGCTTCGTACTGCCCGAGCTCGGTCTGGATCCGGCCGATGGCGTAATGGCTGGTCGCCAGATCGAGCCGGTTCGCCAGGGCTGCCTGCTCCACCTTCGGCTTGGCAACCGCGGCGTCGGCCGTGGCCTTGGCGGGGGGGGCCGCTTTCTCGGCGCGCTGGGCCTGGGCCAGCAGCTCCTTGAAGTCGGCGCGCGGACGCAGGACATCGAGGTCCCTGTCCGCCTGGATCCGATCGAGGGCCTTGAACCCAGCGGCCAAGGCGCGGCGCAGGGCATCGAGCGCCTGGTTGGCCAGCTGGCGGCGCTCGGCCTGGTCTTCGGGCGTTGGTCTTTCCCGGCCTTCTCCGAGCACCACCGAGGCCTGGGCGAGAACGCACGCCAGGTTATAGAGGTCGTCCGCCGACTGGCGCGGCAGGCGTTCGAGCACGTCGCTCGCCAGCCGGAAGGTGTTCGCCGCCTCTTCTCCCTGGCCCAACTCGCGCTGGTAGGCGGCGAGCACGCGGTAGCTGTTGAAGTATTCGCTCTGGAGGTGGGCGATGGCCGGGTTCTCCTGGGCCAGCCGTTTCGCTAGGTCCGCCGCCTTCCGGTACCAGCGCAGCGCCTCGGACGAGTGGCCCAGCTGGCGTTCGCTCCTGGCGACCTTACTGTAGCCGACCACAAGCTCGCGCCCATCCTGCACCCGATCCGAGCCGCGGCCGAACGCCGCCTCAGTGTGCTCGACGAACCGGTGGTACATGGCCAGGACATCGGAGATGGCCACGTCGTCGCCGTGGCTGTCCTGGCTCACCCAGAGGAGGTCGGCGACGCTGGAAAGCGTCTGGCCCAGGTCACGCCGCGCCTGAACGTGATCGGGGTCGTTGCGGACCAGCGTGGAGCGCAGGGCGAGGGCCTGCTGATGAGCGGCTAGTGCCGCCGCCTTGTCCTTGTTGTTGCGGTGCTGATTGGCCAGCGCGTTGTAGGCGTCAGCCAGTTCTTTCTGGTAGCGGGCGTTGTTTGGATCCGCGTCCAAAAGCTTTTCCCAT
>JBGQLF010000210.1:0-10377 GCA_041499985.1 Gemmataceae bacterium | reverse complement strand
CTCTGGCCAGCGGGAGGTGCCGGCCGTACTTCGGGAACCTGGGCCACGGTCGTCGTATCGAGCTTGAGCAAGGGCGGCTCGGGCTTGGGCAAGGGCCGTTCCTGCGCCCGCGCCCCGCTGCCGGCGAACCAGGCCGCGACCAGTACGATGCAGCCGGCGATCGCTTGTTTCTCCAGCCCACTCCGGCCCAGCCCAAAGCGGCTAGTGCTCCGGAGACGCGACTGGGTCCCCCGTTGTCCGTTTGGGTTCATCATGACGGCCCCTTGAGACTTGAACTGTGGACAGGATGATGGTGGAGAAGTGTCTTCTTCTCCGCCGTCCTCCTTGGCGCAGACCGCGCGCGGCTTCCCGAGAGCCTCCGATGACTCGGTCCCCGGAGCGGAAGAGCCAAGTTTAGCGAAAAGATTGGTTCCGTAATCTGTATCGGTTATTCTGGGGAATAAATTCACTACAGATGATAAAGTCGTTTCCACACGGGACTTGTTTCCAACCAAACTGAAAGGGATCACCTGATGAACGCATCCCCTTCCCTGCGCGATGCCTCGGTGCAGGATATCCAACTGGAACTCTTGCGCCGGACCTCCTTCAATGCCCTGGACGGTGAAAAAGTCTGTGCCAGCCTCCTGAAACACCGCCACCTGTGGCTGGCCGTTCTGCTGGATCGGCCTGGCGTTCCGAACTACGCGGAGCCGGGCCACCTGCTCCTGTCCGGCCTGATCAAACTTCGCGACTTACCGGACAATTTCTGGAACGCCGACACCCTGTTTCTCCTGACCCGAACGCGCGGCCAGGCTCACGAGTTGGCACGGATTGCCGAAGCGGAAGACTGGGCCGGTGAAATTCAGGTCCATGAGAATCAGTCGGACATCGACCGAGCTCTGGGAACGGGCCGGCAGGAGTATGGGTTGATCTCGATCTGGTGGGATTGAGGCAAGGCTGAGGCGCGGGGCCAGGTATAATGACCAGGACCGCTTTACATCCCCGGAAGCCCAGAGGTCAACGCCATGCCGATTCATGATTGGACCCGGGTCAACGCAGGAATCTTTCACGATTTCCATCACGATTGGATCACCACCATCAAACGGGCGCTGAATTCCGGAGTGCTCCCCTCCGATTATTATGCGCTGGCTGAGCAGATCGCCGGAGGCCTCGGCCCGGATGTGCTCACCCTGGAAGACACGCGCCCGCACACCGCGCGCGGGAGAAGCAACGGACCGGCTATCGCTGGTCCAGCCGGCCCCAGCGGTATCGCCCTGGCCACAGTCCCGCCCACGGTCCGTTTCACCGCCGTGGCGGAGGTGGAACGATATGCTCGCAAACGCAACCGGATCAGCATCCGGCACAGCAGTGAAGATCAAGTTGTCGCCATCGTCGAAATCCTTTCCCCAGGGAACAAGGCAAGCCGGCACGCCCTCCGCTCCTTCGTCGACAAAGCGGTCGAGCTGCTCGACGCTGGCATTCACCTACTCGTCCTCGATCTGTTCCCGCCCGGGCCGCGCGACCCGCAGGGCATTCACGCCGCAGTCTGGTCCGAAATCAGTGGCGACGACTTCCAGCTGCCGCCGGACAAGCCGCTCACACTAGCGGGCTACTCCGCCGGAGAGCTCAAGCAAGCGTTCATCGAGCCGGTGGACGTGGGAGATTTCCTACCCGGAATGCCCCTATTCCTCGAGCCGGACATCTACGTCTCCGTGCCGCTGGAAACGACCTATCACGCGGCCTTCGACCTGGTGCCCAGGCGCTGGCAGGAGGTGCTGCAACCCAGGCCGGGCACCTAAGGCCGTCGGGCAGCTTTCTGTGAGCTTCCGGCCAAGGCCGCATCAGATCCCTAAGATCCCTCCTTGAGGTTTGTCACCGCCCAGCCAGCATCCAAGGAGTGGCCCCGTCATGGCTGAGATAGTGCTGATCAATCCGCGCTTTCAAATCTCGTATTGGGGACTCGAACATGCTCTCCCTCTCTTCGGCAAGCGTGCCAACTTGCCCGTGGCCTGTCTTCCTCTCTTGGCCGCTCTGACGCCCCCAGAGCATACGGTCACGCTGCTGGATGAAAACGTCGAGGAGATCGACTTCGACCTTCTCGCCCAGGCGGACATCGTCGCCCTCACCGGCATGAGCGTGCAACGGTTTCGCATGCGGGAAATCCTGACGGAATTGAAGAAGCGGGGTGTGTTCACGGTGGTCGGCGGTCCCTGGGTCACGGTGCAAGAAGATTACTTCGGCGACCGGGCGGATGCCATCTTCATCGGCGAGGCCGAGGAGACCTGGCCGCAGTTCTTGGCCGACTGGAAGCAAGGCCGGCACGCGTACCGCTATGAACAGGCCGACAAGTCCGACCTGACGCGCCTGCCCACTCCCCGCTACGACCTCCTCAAGATGGACCAGTACCTGTTCGGTGGCATGCAGTTTTCCCGAGGCTGTCCTTTTCAGTGCGAGTTTTGCGACATCATCGTCACGTTCGGGCGCCGCCCGCGCGTCAAGACCAGCGCCCAAGTGATCGCCGAGTTGGAGGCGTTGCGCGCCCAGCGGATGCGCATCATTTTCCTCGTCGATGACAACCTGATTGGCAACAAGAAAGCCGTCAAAGTCTTGTTACGGGATTTGATCACCTGGCAACAGGCCAACGGCTATCCGCTGGTGTTCTTCACCGAAGCCTCGCTTGATTTGGCCGAGGATCCCGAGCTGCTGCGCTTGATGGTCGATGCCAATATCGTGAGCGTCTTCATCGGCATCGAGAGTCCCAATGAGGCGTCCCTAAACGAGACAAAGAAGTTCCAGAATGTCCGCAAGGGAGGCACGATCCTGGATCGGGTCCACACGATTCAAGAAGCCGGCATCGAAGTCTGGAGTGGCATGATTCTGGGCTTTGACAATGATGACAGCACCATCTTCGATGCCCAACGCACGTTCATTCAAGACGCGCGAATCGGGCACGCCATGGTCGGCATGTTGCACGCCATTCCCAAGACCCCGCTGCACGCCCGCTTGGCCGCCGACGGCCGGCTCGACCCTGCTGACACTCCCGAGTTCGGCACGAATGTCATCCCCCTACGGATGAGCCGGGAAGACTTGCGCCAGGGGTATGTGCAGCTGCTGCGTAACCTCTATGAACCCAAAGCCTACTTCGAGCGCCTCGAAGCGCTGTTCTTGCGCGACGGGTTTCAATACGGCCAGGGTCGGAGACACTATTGGCGCCGGCATCCCTGGAGTCGTCTCAAGACTCAGATGGGTAACCTCGTCCGCTCGGCCGTGCTCTTCACCCGCCTCATGCGCTTCATCCCCGATGGCGCCCTCCGTCGAGAGTACCGCCAGCGGGTCGGGCGCCTGTTGAAGGTGCGCCGCGATCCAGCCGTGCTCCTGCTGTACTTGGTGAAATGTGCCATGCACTACCACCATCACCGGATGTCTCAACAAATGGCCAGTGGCCAGACGCCCATTCTGAACTCCTTCTGATCGCAGTGGGCGAGAAACAGAGTTTCCCGAAGCAGCGTTCCCAAACAGGAGTTTGCGAACGAGAAGAAGCCCCCAAGCATTGGAGAACGAGAATCCGCGCGTCGGTTAAGGCGCACGCCGGAAGATAAACCGCGGACCTCCTTCCTGTTCCAGGGTGAGGAGCGGAGCGTCCACCAGGAAGCGATACACCTTCTGGCTGCCCTCCGCGGGAGTGATGGCCAGTCGGTTGCCCTCGGTGACCGTATAGCGCACAGCCGACGGCTCACTTCCAGGCGCCGCCGTCACGCGCACGCTGCCCTCGGAGGCGAACTCCAGCGCAACGAGAACGCTCGGCCCAGTCACCCCCAGCCACTTGCCCACGAGCGCGTGCGGGTCTGGGGCTGCGGCGCCGATCCGATGGCGATAGACCTTCCCGCCCTTCATCACGAACGTGACTCGATGCAGCGCGGTGATGTCTTGCGCGGGATCCCCCTCGGTGGCGATGAGGTCAGCCTCGAAGCCTGGCGCGACCACGCCGAGAGTCTTCCCGAGTCCGAGCGATTCCGCGGCGAGCGAGGTCGCGGACACAATGGCGTCCTTCCCCGATTGTCCGCCTTCCTGCACCCGACTGAGCAACTCATCCACGTTGCGGCCATGCGCCCCGGCGACAGCGTCGGAGCCGAAGACGACCTTCAGGCCTGGCGTCGCGATCCCCTTCTGAAACGCGCGCAGAGCCAGCGGTAGGGCACGCTCCATCGCCGCGAACCCGGCCTCGTTGTAGTTCCCGATCCCCTGATACTTGGCGCGATTCTCGAGGTAGTTGCGGAAGATAAGACTACACTGCGGATCGAAATAGATGCCACACTCCGCCATCAGCTTGAGGTTTTCCTCCGTGACGAACACGCCGTGTTCAATCTGGGTGCACCCGGCCAGCGTCGCCAACTGCACGCTCTCGGGGCTGTGTGCGTGCACCAGCACGCGCAGGCCCACGGCCTTCGCCTCGTCGCAGATCGTTTGCAGCTGTTCCTGCGTCAGCGTAGGCGCGCCGCCGTCGCGAATGCTGCCGGAGGCGAAGACCTTGATGAAATCAGCGCCCTGCTGCTTGCGCTGGCGCACCGTCTCACGGAGCTGTTCCGGCGTGGCGCGCGCATTCAGGAAGGGCTGGAGCGACGTCAAGAGGCGCGGCCCCGGCAGTTCCCCGGCGGCAATCCGATCGCGCAGGGTCTTGTCTTCTAAGGCGCCTGGGCTTTGCATCGTGGTCACCCCGCCGAGGAGCGTGGCGTAGGCGTTGGCCTCGGCGGCAGCGACGCCGTCCTGCGGCGTTTCCCCATCGCGCCCTGCCTGGTAGCGCCCCGCGCGATTGAAGTACCAGCCGACGTGCGCGTGGGTATCAATGAGGCCGGGCAGCAGCGTCAGATTCTGGAGCTCATACGTCGCCTTGACAGCCGCGCCGGCGCGTTCGACTTGTGTGATGCGTCCCTTCTCGACCGTGACGAGCACGTTATCGAGGGCGTTTCCGCGGCCATCCAGTAGACGGGCCGCGTGAATCGTGACCGGAGGCGTTTGGCTGACGACGACCGAGGGCAGGGCGAAACAGGCGGCGAGGGCGAGCAGGCGGGAGATACGACCGGGACGGGTGCTCATTGGAGTACTTCAGGAAGGGGAGCCGCCGCCGAACGCCTATCGGATCGGTGAAGGCATTATGAGGCGGGACAGGCCAGAGGTCAATAAGTCGCTGAAGACGCGGGCCGCTGGCCTGCACCTCTCGAAGAAGGGCAGCGCCGTGCCGACCCAAAAGTGCAGCGCTGAGGTGATCAGATGCCCTGTCCTACCGACAACGGCGTCGCGTCCCTGGGGTCCAACCCTTCGCCCCACACGGGGGCTACTTACGCACGATGCCTCAGCCGTCCTGCGGGGTCGTCTTCACGCCGACCTCTTTGCCGGTCAGCACTGCCTTCAAGGCGTCCTCCGCGTAAGCGCGCCTGTCCCCATCACTGAACCGGCCACAGTAGCGGAGCACGCCTTGCCCGTCGATGACAACCGTGGTGGTGGTGACTTGCGTTCCGAAGATGTCCGCGGCACGGCCGTCCGGGTTGAGGAAAATGGGTAGCGTCAGGCCATTCTTCTTGGCGAAAGTGCTGACAGCGTGGGGCGTTTCGCCTGCATTGGCATCGAGAGCAAACACCAGAGCCCGGCCTCGGTAGTCCTGGGTAAGTTTGTCTAAACGGCGCTCGACGCGCCGGCAGCTGGCACAAGTGGAGCACCAGAAGGACAAGACCACGACCCCGTTCTCTGTCCGCTTAGCGTTCTTTTGGAGCTCGCTGAACTTCACAATGCTGCCATCCAAGTCTCGTAGGGAGAAGTCCGGCACTTTTTCTCCGATGGCCACCGAGCCGGGCGCAGGGGCGCCGGTTCGCGGGGTGCTGGGGCCCTGAACAGAACCGCCTCCGTGGTGGCGATGCGCGGGTGCCGCCTGTGGTGGATTACCAGCGTTCGGCTTTGCCCCCGTCTTCCCAGAATCTGGTGACATCGGCAAGGCCGAGGAATCGCCCGACGTTCGTCCCTTCGTGCTAGCCGGGCTGCCGAGGTATTCCAGTCGGCAAGAAGTGCTCAGGTCGTAATCCAGCCTCTCCTTCACATTGACCGTGGCCGTTGATCCATGCTTGAGAGTGACCTCCGCGCGGTCGAGAACGAACTCGGTCAGGAACAGGTGGCCTTGCTGCGAGGCCGAAATCTTGGCCTCCTTGGCAACACCTTTCAAGGTCACCCTGCTGAGGCCCGTGGCCTCCAGGTCTACTTTCTCCGCCTCGATTTCGCCATCCAGGGTACTTCCATCTGGGACCCCTGCAGGGCGAGTTGCCGCGGAGGCTGGCTCGTCTGCTGCAGGAACTGGAGGAGGACTAGACGAAGAGCTGTGCGCCGGATCTCTGAAGGATGCCGTCATTCACTACAATCCCTCCGCGCCAATGCCCTGCATCCTGGTATCTGTGCTGCATTGCCCGCAGTCGGAGGCCGTATCGCTGTCGCAGCACGGCGTAGTTCGCATGCACATGCACGTTGTTGACGTGCCCGGTGCAGTAAGATTCGGTTGCCATCGGGAAGAGCAGACCCGAGCAGATGAGGTCGATGGTCTGAATGCCGACGTGGTTCTCGCTGAGCCCGAACGTGGGCATTTCGACGATTCGCGGGTACGGATCCCCTCCCGCCTGATACTTTTGGGTAAAGAGCGAGTGAGCCACATTCACGTTCAGAGGCTTGGTCCTGCTGTCGAGGATGACCGTACCGATGTCATTCACGTTTTGCAGGTAATTCTGGAATGTAGTGAAGATCGTTTGGATGGCTGAAGTGTACAGCGAGCGTCCGTTGATGATCGGCCCTATGGGCTTCACCAGCAAACGGCCCATGATCCTCGCATCGTGGTTGTGCAGGAAGTCCATGAAGCGGTCGAGAAAGCCGATGGCATGCCGGCGGCGATTTCTGTTCAGGTTTCGCAGGCTTGTCCGCACATCGCATCCCCCGACCTCCGCGAGCACCCAATCGAGGAAGAGCGGGGGAATCTGCATAACCGGAGGATTCCCGATGCGGATTCGGATACCTGGGAAAAAATGCCGTTTCAGGTTCAGAAAATCGAAGGTGATCGCCCGGAGATCGGCGTAATTGAACACCGCACCCGCGATGACGCAGACAGGTTGGACTGGAGAATTGGCAGCAGGCAGGGTCCCCGTACACCCCGCCTCATCGACGTAGCAGATCCGCATGGGAGTCTATGAAAAAGCAACTACGGTCGCTTGCGCGACCGTAGGATTTGCCGCCTGGTCTAAGTTTTGACGCTTAAGCCAGTAATCGGCGGAAAGACATTCTGCTTGTATTATTCGGTTTTCTCTGCCCTTGTCAAGAAGGCAAAACCACTTTGCAGCAAGTTCGCGCTGTTTCAGGGTATTTCGCACGCCACACGGGAACCACAGGATTCTAAGCCTGAACAAGACTTCCCTTGCGGACGAGGACCAGGAAAGTGGCCTGGAAGGCGTCCTCGGCGTCGTGGTGATGGCGGAGAATCCGGCGGCACACGCCCCAGACCATCGGGCCATGCCGCCGCACCAGGGCGGCAAGAGCAGCGTCGTCCCGATGCTCGATGAAGGACGCCAGGAGTTGGCCATCCGTGAAGCCAGCCCCATCGCGCTCGAGCACGGTTCGGCGAAGGTTCCCGATAAAACTACTCAGGTGATTGGTCGCCATCTTGTTTCCTGCGTGGGTAGCGTCACGTGCTCTCTACTTACTATTACCGGCAGGCGAGCAGTTTGATGCACGGTTTTGCTGTTTTCCCGACTTCAACGCGAAAGCACCGATCCCACCTTCTACAATAAAGTCTGCGGCGACTCCACCAAGAAGGAGAAGTTACCGATGGTGACCGCTCAGCGAATAACCGTGTTAGCCTTGTCCCTACCTGTGCTCTTGGCCGGCTGCACGGGCAGCTCGAAGGACCAACCGAGAGCGGCCGACACGAACAAACAGACCCCCAGCCAGCCAGCAGACCAGCCAGGCGGCGAGGCCGAATTCCAGGAGGCCTTGTCGAAGCTGGACTCCGAGGACCGGCGGCTTGCGGAAGAGCAGCAGTTCTGCGCGGTCATGAACGACCACCGGCTCGGGTCGATGGGTACGCCGGTCAAGGTGCAGGTAGGGGATCAGCCTATTTTCCTGTGCTGCAAGAGTTGTCAGAAGAAAGCCTTGACCGAACCGGATAAGACTCTGGCCAGGTTCAAGGAACTCAGGACCAAAACTGCGGACACGCCCGCGAAGTAAGCATACGGGAGTTACTTATGAACGGATCTTCCATCGTGCGAGTGGCTCGCTCCTCGGATGACCAAACCCAAGGCCCGGGCCAAAACGGGCTGGCCGCGAAACACGGCTTGGCAAGTCTGTGCAGTGTGGTAGCGCTAGGGTGCTGGTGCGCCAGCATAGGTTGGGCCGATACTCCGCGCGTCGAAGTCCTCCAAACGCCCCACGGCGGCATCCAACCCCAAGCGGTAGTGGACCACCAAGGCGTGCTGCACCTCCTTTACTTCAAGGGCGATCCGGGCGGGGGCAACCTGTTTTACGTCCGGCGCGACCCTGCCACGAAGCGCTTTTCGGAACCCCTCGGCGTGAACAGCCAGCCCGGCAGTGTCGTGGCGACCGGCACCATTCGTGGCGGCCAGATGGCTCTGGGCCAAGGAGGCAGGATTCATGTGGCGTGGAATGGCTCCCATGCGGCGACACCCAAGAACGCCGCTGGTGGCCAACCGATGCTTTATACCCGCCTCAACGACGCTGCCACGGCCTTTGAGCCCCAGCGTAACCTGATGCACGTTAGCAACGTGCTCGACGGCGGCGGCACCGTGGCGGCCGATAACGCCGGCAAGGTGTACGTCGCCTGGCATGCGTTCAAGGCAGAGGGCACCCGGAGCGAGGACAACCGTCTGGTCTGGGTGGCACGCTCGCAGGACGAAGGCAAGACCTTTGCGGCAGAAGTCCAGGCCAACGACCAACCGACCGGAGCCTGTGGCTGCTGTGGCATGCGCGGGTTTGCGGACAGCCGGGGGACCGTCTACTTGCTTTATCGCGCTGCCACGCACGGCGTCGATCGGGACATGATCTTGCTGTCCTCCCGCGACACGGGCAAAAGCTTCCAAGGCAGCGTCGTTCACCCGTGGAAGCTCAACACCTGCCCCATGAGTTCGCAGTCGTTCGCCGAGGGTCCCGCTGGGGTGTTCACCGCGTGGGACACCGAAGGCCAGGTCTATTTCGCCCGCATGAATCCCCTCCAGTCCGGCATCGCTGACCGAGTAGCTGCACCCGGCCCTGGCAAAGACCGAAAACACCCGGCTCTGGCCGTGAATCGGGACGGGGAAGTGCTCCTGGCGTGGACGGAAGGCACGGGCTGGCAGCGTGGCGGCGACCTGGCCTGGCAGGTTTATGACCAAGGTGGTCGGCCCACGGCAGCGCGCGGCCGGATCCCGAACGGTATCCCTGTGTGGGGCCTGGCGACCGTCGTACCGGGACCAGATGGCACGTTCACGATCCTTCACTAACAGAAATGCCCGCGACCGAGGCTACCGTGATCGGCAAGCCTCGGCCGCGGGGTGGCCCAGCGTTCACTTCTTCTTTCTCGGAAAAATCGTTGGCGTCGCTCTCGCCTCAGGTTATCATCGTGCCAGTGAAACCCGAATAGATGATCGAGTGAGCGGGGCTCGGCGAGGAGCGATCAGATCAGAAGGCACACCGGCTTCTCGGTGCGGCAACCGCCAAGCGGCGGTTGTGGCTTGTCCCGCACCCACAAGTGAAAGGAGGAAGACAACTCAAGAAGACTCACCGAAGCACTCGTCCAACGTAGGAACCGCAGAGGAGATGCAAACGAAACAACCAGCTATCGAGGATCTTTTCCACTTTTATTCCCTAGAAAGGAGTTCTCCCAGGTGAACAAGCTCTACGCCTTGGGCTTCGCCGCGCTCCTCTTGCTCCTGGCCTCGGCGCCCGCGCAGGCCGATCTCATTTTCACAGCCACGATCAATGGTGCCCAGGAGACGCCGCCGAACAATTCCACCGCCACCGGGTCGGCCAGGTTCGTCCTGAACGATGCTATGACGACGTTTGCCTTTAGTGGCACGGTCTTTGGACTCGACTTTACGGGTTCGCAATCGTCCGATCCGAGCATCCGTCTGGTCAACGCCCATATCCATGGTGGGGCCGGGCTCGGCGCCGCCGCGCCCGTCGTGTTCGGTTTCATCGGCACGCCTTTTAATGACACGGATGGCGACGTCGTGGTTACGCCGTTCGCCACCGGCGTCGGGGGCACGTTCAGCAGTAAGTGGGATTTGCCCGAAGGAAATAACACAACGCTGGCCGCCCAGCTGCCAAACATCCTGTCTGGCAACTCCTACATCAACTTCCACACCGTGGGGTTCCCGGGCG
>JBGQLF010000209.1:0-10412 GCA_041499985.1 Gemmataceae bacterium | reverse complement strand
GGCCCGCATCCACAGGTCCAGATACAGCGGCACCGTCAGTAAGCCAGCACGGGCAGCCGGGGCCAGCCGTTCCCAGAGCGTGATGCAAGCCGGCACCACTTTCCCAGCGGACCGGGCCTCCTGGTAACGGCGATAGACCGTCTCCGCCTCCACCACCTGGAAACGCGGCGCTTCCCAGGCCGGCGGGTCCTCGGGGCGGGCGGAGCGTTGCGGATCGGGCGGTGGTGGCTCAAACAAGGCGTGGACGGCGTAAAACGGATTACCCTCCAGCTCGCCCCGCCGGCCACTCCAGACCAGCAGAAACTCATCGCGAGCCGAGAGCACTACCCGCAGCCAGGGGTACAGCCGGGCCGCCGTCACCAACTCCAACGCCTCGTGCAGCACCTGCTGGGGCAACGGCGCCTCGTTGATGGCATCGAGCACCAGCACGAAACGCCGGCCGACCACGCGATCGTCTCCCGCCTTGGCCGCCAGGTGAGCAAAGAACTCCGCGAAGGTGGCGAACGCCTTGGCATCGAGGCCGATCTTGTGCAGCAGGTTGGCCAGCAGCAGGCTGCCACCCTCCAGGTCGGACAGCAGGCCATCGCCGCGGAGGAAGAAGACCAGGTGGTCCTCCGCCTCGGTCAGCAGACGGTGGACGAGGTTACACAGGAGGGCGGTCTTGCCGCTGCCGGCTCGGCCCGTCAGCAGGAAGGCACGCCGGGGCGGCTCGTCCCCGGTGGTCAGCTGCCACAGCGGCTCGCTCAGGGCACGGCGGTCGAGGAAGCAGTCCGGTAGGTACTTGATCCCGGTCAGGTCGTCGAGGGTCCGGCGGGCGTAGTCGTTGACGGTATCGCGGAGCGTCCAGGGAGTAGCCTCCTGCCGGCTGATCTTCCAGGGCACCTGCCGAGCCTGGAGCAGCCGCCGCAATAGCTCGCCGGCATCTCCAGGAGCGGGCGAGCGAACCCACTTGGCCGCATCGCCATCATCGAGCGCTAGCCGTTCCTCCGTGCCGAGGTAGTAGATCGTCCGCCGATTCATGCGGGGGTCGTCGCGGAGGTAGAAGCCGTCGTAGCACCGCAACGGCTCGCCTTCGATGTGGCCATGAAAGAGCGGAAAGAGCCGCTGCACCCGCCCATCAGGAGCACGCAGCACCGCCGGCCAGACCTGCTGCTGCCCCTCGGCGTCGGTGCTGAAGAACGCCTCATAGAGCGTATCGTCCGCGACCGGTTGCGGCGGTGGCGCCTGGGAGCCGCGGAGCGTCTGAACGAGGAGCGGCTCGGCGTCGGGGCTGGAGCGAAGAACGAACAGCTCGTAGTCGGCGAGGAAGGTGAAGTTGGCCAACAGAGCGTCGAGGTGTGATCGGAAGATGCGGACGGCATCGAGGCAGACGGCATCGCGAGCCATGCCGGCGTGGGCACTGCCGTTGCGGAGGGCGAGAAACGCTTCGAGCCGGCTCAGCCCCTGCCAGCGGGCGCCGTGATCCAGCCCGTAGGCCCGCGGCACCTCCACCTTGCCGGCCTTGACGGCGTTCATGGCGCTGGCCAACCCAGGGAAGAAATCGAGGCCCAACCCGGCGGCATAGGAATGTAGGGTGTGGAGCAACGTGATCCAATCGCTGAAGTGTGGCGCCCGCACCCCGGCGATGGCGCGATTGAGGCTGGTGCGGGCCTTGTACGAGGCGGACGCTGGCGGCGGCTGGGTGAGATATTGGCCGACGAGCGTCAAGCCGATGGTCCGCATCAGCTGGTAGCAGGTAAAGTAGAGGGCTTCGCGTCGCGTCTGCGGTGAGGCGGTGGGGTTATCGAGGTCGGTGTAAACGGCGGCGATTGGCAGCGGGAAGCGCTGGATGTCCAGAGGCGACATGGTGGGGAGGCTCCGGGAAGGAGAAGGATCGCCGTCATTGGCCATGGACTGCCGGTATACCAGACCGCGGCTGGGAAAGCTACAGGCTGGACAGTCGCGGCGGTGCGATCCGTCGCTCAGTGCGACCGGCCTGACAGAAGGGACAAGAGGCTGGAGTGTGGACATTCTGTGAGTATTGTCATGGTAGTCAGGGCCGGTTCGGATCGGACTCCTTAGCGGTGGTAGTACAAGTAAAGGATGTAGAGAAGAGCGAGGACGAGCAACTGACCGGTGACCAGTAAGGCGGCCAGCGCGGGGCGTCTTTTGGCCCACTTCCATGCCCGCTCCAGTGTCGAAACTGGACGAGCCGTGACCGGTTTTGAGTCCAGGAATCGTCGCAGGTCCTCGGCCAACGCCTCAGCACTGGGGTAGCGCCGGCGTGGTTCTTTCGCCAGGCACTTCAGGCAGATGGTTTCCAGGTCCCGAGGAGTCTTGGCTTGCAAACGGGAGGGGGGCACCGGTTCCGCCTCCATCACCTGTAGGAGCGTATCCATGATGGATGCGGCCCGGAACGGTGGCCGGCCCGTCAGGAATTCGTACAGGATCGCTCCCAAGGCGTAAATATCAGCGGCCGGACCAATCTCCCGGATCCTACCCTGGGCTTGCTCAGGGGCCATGTAGCTGGGTGTGCCCATGATGGCCCCGCTTTGCGTGTGACCGGGGTCGACGTCCAGGCGCTTGGCCAGGCCGAAGTCCGTAATCTTGGGCGTACCATCGGCGGTTAGCAGTACGTTCGCTGGCTTCAGATCACGATGAATGATGCCTTGTTGGTGGGCGCGGTGGATGGCCAGAGCCAGCTCCGCCACAGTCTCAGCCGCGCGCCTGGGCGGCGCCGGGCCGCCAGCTAACTGCTGCGCGAGGCTGCCGCCCTCCACATACTCCATGGCGAAATAAGGTAGGCCGGCCTGTTCACCGACCTCGTAGATATACACAACATTTGGGTGCTTGAGGCTGGCCGCGGCTTCGGCCTCGATCCGGAAGCGAGCCAGCTGGTCGCCCCCGGCGTGGTCTGCGGCCAGAATCATCTTCAGTGCGACGACCCGATTCAGCTTGATCTGCCGGGCCTTGTAAACGACTCCCATGCCACCTCTGCCGAGTACTCCTAGAATCTCATACCCCGGAATCTGCGGCAGCGATTGGCCACAAGCGGCAGGTGACTCCTTGGAGTTCGCCTCTGGATGGATCGTCGACCATCCTCGTCCTGCCCTCTCTTGGTCTGGGGATTCACTGGGAGCCTCAACGGGAACGATCGTCGATGGTCCTGAATCGGCTTCCGCTTGGGAGGAACTGGTACGATTGCTCGCCGCTAGCGAAGGTTGCTCCGGGAGGGGGACCAAGGATTCTTGTCCCGCAAAGCGGATAAGCGACTCCGCTCGGAAGAGGCGTCGTACCGAGAGATCGCGTGGGGGACTCGGCGGCTGTGGTCTTTCGGGACGGCCCTCCGCCGGATCGCTGGGCGGGGGGCGCCTTCCCGACCGAAGGAATGTCCGCAGCTCATCGAGGTTCTCCAGCACGGCGGTCAGCTTGGCGTGGCGTTCCCCCGGGTTCTTGGCGAGAAGCCGCTGGAGGAGATCGTTCCAAACCGGCATTTGCTCACGGGGCAGTCCCTGGAGGGGAGGAATCGGGTGCCGCTTGTGCATGTCCGCCAGTTCGTAGACGTCGTCCGCTACAAAAGGCGGCTGACCCGTCAAGAGTTCGTAGGCAACACAGCCCAAGGCATAGAAGTCCACCGCCGGTCCTCGGTCGCTGCTGGAACGAAACCTCTCCGGTGGGACATACCGGAAGTCGTAGACGAGCCGTTCCACCTCCATCGTCGCTAAAGGGACCGGCAGCGAGGCGTCTCCCAGGATGACCCGGTCCTCGTTGGTGATAAAAATGTTCGACGGCTTGATTCCGGCGTGAGGCGTATCCACCCGATGATAGGGATCGAGCGCTTCCGCTACCTGCCGCAGCAAGTGGACGATCTGGATTGGCTCGAACTTCTTTCCCTTCTCCAGCACCTCCCGAAGTGTGACACCCTCGACGTAATGGCGAACGGTCCCGTAGATGTTCTGCTCGGGATACTCAAATACATCTCGCGTCACCGCCAGACTTTGGTGCAGAAACAGTACCGAGCGTCGGCTGAGTTCCAGGAACTCCTCCCGGAGGAGGGGGTGGCCGGCAAACTCCGAGCGCAACACACGCACGACCACTTGCAGGTCTGGGAGCTGCTGGTGGCGGGCCAGGTAGGCAGCCGCGAACAGCCCTGCCCCCAGCACCTTCTCCAACTGATAAGGACTGTGGCTTGCCTCGAACAGGGCCTTGACTTCTTCCAAGCCGACGCCGAGACGTTTGCGTTCCAGCAAGCGGAAGGCTCGCATGCGCAAAGCGCCTGTGAGCAGGACGACCAGGCGATCCAGCAGGCTGACCACCCGCGGATTGGATTTCAGGGCATCCAACCCTTCGAGGACAAATCCCATCCGCACTTCGTCGGCCCGGCGAGCCAGGTCTTCCACCGTGGCCGTCGTCTGCTCCCAGCCCAGTGCCTGAAGTGCCTTGCCGGCACGCTCGCGCACTTCCTCCGATGGATGGGCCAAGCAGCGAAAGATGAACGGGACCGCGGCCGTGTCCGGTCGCCTGGCCAGGAACCCCAGGGCGTCGACCAGCCGCTCCTCATGCTCGAAGGGTATCCGTTCGAGATCAGCCAGCCCGGCGGGTTCGCCTCCGGTTGGCATGCTCTTCCGAGGACGTGCGGAGGAAAGATAAGTCTCGCCCGTAAACGTCTGCTGGGTCCACGGGTTCTGCTGATGGTGGTACTTCTCGCGGGCGTCCTTGGCGACGGCCGTCGTGACATAGCTGAACAGCTCCGCGACGCCGACCTGACCATCCCTATCGCGGTCGGCCCTGCCCTCGATCCCCTGGAGTAAGTGATGCGTAAACAGCCCGTGCTGGAGCTCGTCCACCTCCAGAGAGGACTCGCCCTCGTTGCACGAGGCGATCAGGTAACGCCCCTGCCCCGCGAGGGTTTCCAGGATTGCTGGCCGGATCGTCACATCGCGGGTCGAGGCTCGAACGGACACGCCCGGCGGCAGCACCTTGCCCGCATGACAGCAATCGAGGAGCACCACCACAGCATGGGCCTGAATACCTTTGAGCCACCGTGCCACGTCGTGCATGGGCACGCCGGTCGCGGCGAGGTCCTCGGGGTTGGCGTCATGAGGCAACAGAAAGCCTTCTTCTTCCGGGCCGTTGCGCCGGATCATGCCGTGGCCGGCGAAGAAGATGACCACGATCTCCGCGCCCTTGGCCTGGGCCGGCAGCCAGTCCGCCAAATCGTGTATGATTTCCTCGCGACGCGCCTGCTGGTCCAGCCGGAGGACGACCCGCTCCGAGGGAAAGGCACCCACTTCTGGATCCGTCAGGAGTTGGGCCAAGTCCCGGGCGTCCCGCGGCGCGTACCCCAGGCGCGGCACATCGGGGTGCCGATATTGGCCGATGCCGACGAGCAGAGCCGCTGCGTTGCGCGGAACCAATGCCACGGCCACGCCTCCCGACTTTCGTGCGAAGCCTTCGTGTACGCTCTATTCCCATCAGGGACTGCCGTAGTATAACGGCCTTGCTCCTCCTTCGCCAGAAGGTGCTTGCCCGGCGGCACGAAATCAGGGTCCTGAATAGGGTTTTTCGTTGACCGGGAACGGCCTCAGTGCCATTCTGGCCAGTTGGGGGGATGACTCGATTCAGGCTGCTCCGAGGGCTGGAGATGGCGGACGAATGTAGTGTGCACAGCTTCGCGGACATCCTCTCGGATGTGGAACACGCTAAGAAGTGCGAGGCCCTGTTGACGCAACTCCACAGGCGTGGTGGATTGGTTGTACCGCGGGGTACCTCTGCTCGCGAGGAAAGACGGAAGCCAGGGCGTCGCCTGCTGGGCGGCTGTGCCGAGGACACTCGCACGCGCTACGAGACCCTCCTCGAATTCGAGGAACTTCCTTGGCTAAAGGACTTCGGACTGCTTATTGCCGCTGCTTGCCCGATCGTGGAGGCCGAACTGGACCGCCTCCTGGTGAAACCGGCTCAGAGTATCGTACAGCGTTTGATCGCCTCCCTGGAGAAACAGGACCACAAGCAGGCTGCGGTCCTCCAGACGTGGGCGGCCCAGGGATTTCACCCGACGACGATGGGCACCGAGGTGCTCGTACTCCTGGCGCTACGCCGCGGAGTCGAACAAGGGGACGATGGCGTCCGGTCGTTTCTCGCCTCCTCGTTTCGTCCCCGCTATCACGATCTGGTACGCAGTAAGGACCTGATCCGCTGCCTCGATACCATTCGGGCGGAGTACCGCAACCGGGTCAGCCACACGCCCCAGGTCTTCGATGTCGCGAAGTACGAACACTTCACCCGGCTGGCCGTCGCCAACCAGCGCTTTGCTGCCTGGGACGCGCACGGCCCGGACCCGATCGACCCTGAACCGAGCGTTGGCATTCTGCACCACCATTTGCACCACTCCCACCTGATTTCACCCATGGCCGAGCCGCCGATCGTTACCCCGTCAATGACTGGGGTAGACCGATTACTGGCACTACGAACGCCGGCTGCCTCACGGCTGGGGATTGACCTGAAGGTCTATCGCGCCGCAGCGTTACCTGGAGTGCGTGCGATCACTGTGACGCCAGCTGTTCGGGAGCAGCGTTATCGGCTCGGGGAGGCCGTGCGTTTTGGCGTCCAGGCCAATGAGCGCTGCCACATTGCCCTGCTCGATATCGGGACGAGTGGCGCTGTCACCGTGTTGTGGCCAAACGCCAGGTCCTCAAGCAACCACCTATCCGGTGGCCGACCGCATTACGTCCCGCGTCTGGATTCCCCGGAATTTGAGTTTACCCTGACCGGCGAGCCAGGCCAGGAGCATGTCGTCGCCCTCGCCCGCCTGCGGCCGTTGGCCGTGCCGCTCCTCCCAGACGGCGACGCCGACTTTCGCTCGCTGACAGCGGCGGAGGTGATCCGTCTGGTGGAGGCGGTGGAACGCCTGGACCCAGCCGAATGGGCGGTGGCTTCGTGCTCGTTCGAGATAATGGCTGCGACCCGGTGAGCCGGCTACGACCGAGGCTCCTTGCTTCCGAGGATAGGGAGTAGCGTTTGTTCCTGGAAGCTGTATTCGAGGACGCGAACAGGAGCCGGCGACCTCACTTGACGGTGCGACCCAACTCTTGCTCGACATCATGAAGCAGAGCCTCGTAGGGTGTCCGAAAACGTTCCTGCCTGAGGAGGTCGAAACGTCTGTCCAGCTTGAGATGGACCATATCCCTATAACCTTCCTTGAAAGATTGTCGGAGCACCTCGATGGCCGAACGGCTGGCCCCGGCTGGGCGGATCGGCATGACAGAACCGATACAAGTTGGGTGCCTGGCCGCTCTGTCGGTTCTGTCATGCTGTCCTGGGGTAGGGGCCGGCCTTGGCGTCGAAGACCAGCCCACCTTCCGGGTCCTGCCTCCGATCCGCCTTTCCAGTTTCCCGCGAAAAGCAGTTGAGCTTCCGTCCGTTCGGCCGGATAATCAGCAGCTATCCAATCGAGATCGCCAGGGGACGTGTTGCCAGGGAGACCTGTTTGTCATGAACGATGCAACGGTGCGGCAATTTCTGAGTGAAGCGATCCAGGCCGAACGCCAGGGCCGTTTCGCCGACGCCCAGGACAAACTGCGAGCATCCCTTTCCGAGGGGCCGCATTCTTCTCTGACCCAGGATGCCCGCCTGCGCCTGGGTCGGCTCCTAACGGTCTTTGGTGGCGATGACCAAGAGGCCGAAACGCTCCTCACCCAGGCCCGCCAGCACGCGGAGCAGGCCGGCGCAGCCCAACAGGCGGCTGCCGCCATCCATCTGCTCGCCCTGCTCCGCCGCCGCCAGCTCCGCTATGACGAGGCCTGGAAGCTGCTCGAAAGTAGTCCCGCCCAGAGTCGCGCGGAGACGCCTTCTCCGGAGACCGGCCAGTGGTGGCACTATCGCGGCTTGGTCGTGGCCAATCAGGGGGACCGGGCCAACAGCGAACGCATGCTGTTCCGCGCCCATCAGATCTATCAGGAGCTTCACTATCAGCCCGGTCTGGCGGAAGTCTGCGACTCACTGGCCAACCTGCTGCTCCAGCACGGCAAGACCCGAGCTGCCCTGGAATTTGCCCAGCGCAGCCTGAAGCTCAAACGCGCCCTCGGCGACCGCTACGGCGAGGCAATCAGTCTGGGCACGCTGGGCCGGGCTTACCTGCTTCAGGCTCGTTATGACGAGGCAGCTCGCTGCTTCGCCGAAGACCTGGCGCTCGCCCGCGAGCTGGACGACCGCCGTGGCATCGGCTTGATGCTCAATCAACTTGGGCAGGTGGCGACGCTCCAGAACGATTGCCACGCCGCGATCGGCCATTACCAGCAGAGTTTGGAGGCCAACCCGCATCCCATCAATGCCGCGCATGCCCATCTGGGACTCGCCTGGGTATATCTGCGAACCGGGCAACTCGACGAGGCCGCGACGGCCTGTGACCGCGCTGCCCAACAGTTGGCCAAGGTTTCGGACCAAGGCCTAGCCGAGGCGCTGCGGGGGCTGAACGGCGCGCTGGCCTGGCGCCGCGGCGAGGTCGAGCATGGGGAACGGCTACTCGAGGAGGCAGTGGCGGCACTGGACCAGCAGGATATGGCGCTGGACACGATCCCGTATCTGTATGAGCTGCGTGACCTGTACCAGAGCCAGAACCACAAAGCCAAGACGGTTCGGACCATGGCCCGCGCCCTGGACCTGTTGCACGCCTGCGGAGCGGACCGGGGCGTGGCCGATCTGGAGAGTTGGCTGCGGACGGTTGATTCTCCCAGCCTCGCTCGGTTGGCCCTGGAGCAGCACTTTCCCGACTTCCTGGTGGAGGGCATCCTGGGCGGCTTCCGGCAGCCGCCGAACCGGAAGCAACCGATCACCGTGCTGTTCAGTGATATCCGGGACTACACCACGTTGACGGAAGGGCTGCCCGCCGAACAGATCGTGGAGCTGCTCAATGACTGGTTCAGCGAGGCGACGCGGGTCATTCGCCGCCACGGAGGCATCATCGACAAGTTCATTGGCGATGCGGTGATGGCGCTCTTTGGCGTGCCGGAGCCTCAGGACGACGCGGCCGCCCGAGCAGTTCGAGCGGCGCTGGAGCTGCGCGATGAACTGTTCGCGTTGAATTTGCGTCAGCGTGCCCTCGGCGGTCGGGAGATTCGCATCGGCATCGGTATCGACAGCGGCGAGGTGGTGGTGGGCTTCATCGGCTCGCACTTACGGCAGTCGTATACCGTCATCGGCGACGCGGTCAATGTGGCCAGCCGCTTGGAATCGAAGACCAAGGAGCTGGGCTGCGATCTTCTCATCAGCGGCGAGACGCAGCGGCACCAGGAGCGCTTCGAGGTGGCGGAGACCGCGTTCCTGGGCGATATCGAAGTCAAGGGGCGCAAGCAGCCGGTGGCGGTGTTTCAGGTGAAAGGACAGCTCCAGAAACGGGGGTGAGGAGGCTGGCCTCTTCCCTCACGGCGGATACGCTCGTTGGTCTGGCTCACTTAGTAACTGCACTACGCGCCGCAAGTAGCCGCCCGGATCGTCCGGCACCGAAGGCAGTTCCGGCAGCGGCGGCAACGGCAGCGCCTCCACGGCTCGCTCCACAGCCTCAGCTTTTTCGCAGCCGAGCCAGCAATGCTTGGAGCTGTGCCTTCGTTGAAGCCGGTCAAGATGGTTCCCACTTCAAGGTAAAGTGGACAGCCATAGCGGAGAACCCGTTAGCCACGAGCTTGCTGCCCCCAACCACTGCATCTCACTTCGCGTTGCCGTCGAGCACGTAATGCGTGTACGTGTACTTCCAGGTAAACTCCTGGCCCGGTTCGATCGTCATGGCGATGAACGGCTCCAGGGACAAGACGGAGCGAATCGACCACAGGGCAACATGGGACAGCGGGCGGTCCCCCGTAATTCTCAAGCCCGCTCCCGTTTTCTTGTTCTCGATCGTGAACCGGTAGTCCGCGGCGGTCGGGCCGAATCCCTGGAATTGGGTGAACACGGTCTCCTTTTCTCGCAGTGCCTTCAGGTACACGATCTGGTTGCCACGAAGTTCAGCCAGGGCGTTGTTGGGAGCACGCTGCGTCTTGATCTCGAAAGGCATCTTCAGCACAAAATCAGGCCCTGGTGGTTGTCCATCCAGGACCAGGAAATTATGATTGTAGACGCTGGATGCGATCGAACGCTTGCCCGTGTTGTTCAGCCTGTGGTCCATCACCAGGTCCGGCCGCCCCTCGGTGAGCTGAATCGTTTTCTGGTAGCGGTACCCATAGCCGGACGACGGATCCGCGACGTCGTGTGTAAATTCGATCCGATTGGGTGTCGTCTGCACCTTCCAGGTTCCAGGATCGACCATTTCGTAGAGGCGAAAACGGTTGTAACTGCCGCCCTCTGGCGGTTTGCGGAGGACTCCCACGCCGATCTTGATGAAGGTCCCGCCCGGTTTCGCTTCCTCGTAACCCAGTGCCTTGTCGTCAGTCGAGAACTCTTCC
>JBGQLF010000208.1:0-10432 GCA_041499985.1 Gemmataceae bacterium | reverse complement strand
GGAGCGCGCCGATGGCCTGACGGCCCTGGCTTTTGACCTCCGACCGCACGAAGTAGGAGTCCTCTTTCTGGATCCCGCTGCACATGTCGTCGCCGGCGACGAGTTACAGGCGACTGGGCGCGTGGCCAGCGTGATCGTGGGCGAGGAATTGCTGGGCCGGGTGGTCGATACCCTGGGCCGCCCACTTGACGAAGGGCCGCCGCTGCGCGCGCGAACTTACTCCCCGGTTGAACGCGAAGCCCCCGGTGTGATCGACCGGCAGCCGGTGCGCGAACCGCTCCATACCGGCATCAAGGTCATCGACGCCCTGCTGCCTCTGGGGCGCGGTCAGCGCGAGCTGATCCTGGGGGACCGGGCCACCGGCAAGACTGCGCTCGCGCTAGATACCATCCTGGCGCAGCGCGGCCGCGGGGTGATGTGCGTCTACGCCGCCATCGGCCAAAGGAAAGCGAGTGTGGCCGAAACGATCGAGTTGCTGCGCCAACACGATGCCCTCCGGTACACCGTGGTCGTGGTCGCCGACGCGGATTCGCCCCCGGGGCAGCAGTACCTGGCCCCCTTTACGGCCTGCACCATCGGCGAATACTTCATGCACCAGGGGCAGCATGCCCTCGTGGTGTACGACGACCTCACGAAACACGCCGATGCCTACCGGCGGATTTCCTTGCTCCTGGGCCGACCGCCGGGCCGGGAGGCCTACCCGGCGGACGTCTTTTACCTGCACGCCCGGCTGCTGGAACGGGCCACGCGCTTGCACAACCGGCACGGCGGCGGCAGCCTCACTGCCCTGCCCATCGCCACGACGCAGGCGGGAAACATCTCGGCCTACATCCCGACCAATTTGATCTCGATCACAGACGGTCAGATCTACCTCGACACCCGCTTGTTTAACGAAGGCTTGCGGCCGGCGGTGGACGTCGGCCTGAGCGTCTCTCGGGTCGGGGGGAAGGCCCAGCCCCGGGTCCTGCGCCAACTGGCCGGCGACTTGCGCCTCCTGTATGCGCAGCTCCACGAACTGGAGACGTTCGCCCGCTTTGGGGCGGAGCTTGGACCGGAGACGCGCTGGCGCCTCGAGCGCGGACAACGCCTGCGCGAGGCGCTGAAGCAGCCTCGACTGAAGCCCTGGTGCCTGGGCCACGAAGCGGCCGCCCTGTTTGCCATCCGGGAAGGCGGTCTCGATGCCGTGGCAGTCGGCCAGGTGGATCGCTTCCTGGAAGCCTTGGCCCAGCGCCTGGATGAACTCGATCCCGATGTTTGCAAGGCTCTGGAAAGCGACGAAGACCTCAGCGAAGCTGTGCAGAGTCGACTGCGCCAGGCCATCGCAGCGATCCAGCGGACTTTCCAGAACCCGGGGGCGGCATGACCCTGGAGCAAACCCAACGGCGGCGCCAGGCCGTCGAGACCATCCACGACATCGTGAGTGCCATGCGGGCGATCGCCGCCGGGCGAATCCAGGGCGCGCAGCGGGCGCTGGCGACCGCCCGCCGCTACCAAGACGTCGTCCTGCGTGCGCTGGCGGCGTTGACCGCGGGGTCGGCGACGCTGCCCCTGCCTCATAGCGAGGGGCGGCCCACGCTGCTGCTAGTGCTGACGTCCGAACAGCCCTTGTGCGGCGCCTTCAACCAGCAGATTCTGGCGCTGGCCGAGCGCCGTTGGCAGGAGCTGCGCCAGGAAGGCGAGGTCCATCTGGTGGTCGTTGGACACCGCGGGCTTCGGCAACTGGCGGCCCGCGGCATCGTGCCTGATGACAGCGCAGCCGCAGCCACGTCGCTCCATGGACTGCGCGACATGGTCAAGCGCCTGGCGGTGCTGGTAGACCAGCGCTATGCGGCCGGGCAGCTCGGGGCCTTGCAAGTCATTTACAACCGCTACCAGTCCGTCAGCGAGCAGGTGCCAACCGAGGAACGGATCTTGCCCGTGGACCTGACGCAAATCCACAGGTCCGTCCCCCCGCCCACCAAGGCCTACTATCGCTACCTCGCACTGCCGGTACTCCTGGCCGGACTCGTCAGCGAGTATGCGTTCATCAGCCTGTACCGGATCGCGGCGGATTCCTTTGCCAGCGAACAGGCCAGCCGCCTCCTCGCCATGGACGGAGCCACTCGCAACACCGAGCGGATGGTGAAGGCACTCCTGGATCTGGAACGGCGGGAGCGCCAGGATCAGATCACACGGCAGGTCCTGGAACTCATCGCCGCACGCTTCGCCGTCGAGTAGCTGACCTGGTATCGGCGTGACCGACTCTGCCGCGGAAGCCGTGGCCTCGATCACGGATACAGCCAGGAACCAGTTCGGGCTTCCTCACGGTCCAGGTCTGCGGCCGTGGCGACCGTGAGAGTAGCCCCAAGGAAACGACGCCTGGAAAACCAGTCAACCGATGACGAGGGACCAGTGTGCTTTCGCCCGGGGCAACTGTGCGGTTTCGCCAAGAGGAGGGTTGGGCTCTAGGCCGCGTATCCTTTCGGAAGATGGTTGATTGACGCGCCAGCCGAGCCCACAGGAGGCATTGATGCCTAGGATGAGCAGGCAAAACCGCTCAAGTCTTCGTACTGATTGTTACCGACACATCGCCTGCTCGCAGATCACAGACAACCATCATCTGTTCGCGAGATACTTGGAGTTTCTCAACGGACTTCTCGCGGGCTGGCATCGAACTTGCGTCGGGGCTGGAGAGTCATCCACGAAAAAGGTGGTCGGCTCCAGATCGTCGGATCGGACCTGCCATCCTTGCGCGAGGTGCTCTACTCAGAGAGACAGGAGCGGATATGCAGACCATCATCACGCTGACGATGAATCCCACCATCGACACCAGTACGGCGGCGAACCGGATCGTCGCAGAGCGCAAGGTGCGCTGTAAGGCTCCACACCATGAAGCGGGCGGTGGTGGCATTAATGTCTCCCGCGCCATCCGGAAGCTGGGGGGAGAATCAATTGCCTTCTATCCCGCGGGTGGGCCGACTGGCCAGCTGCTGCGCTCCCTCCTGGACCAAGAAGGAGTCAGCCAGCAGCCATTAGCCATCGAGGGCTGGACCCGGGAGAATTGGAATGTGGTGGACGAATCGACCCACCACCAGTATCGCTTTATCATGCCAGGACCCGAACTGGCGGAGGCCGAATGGCAACACTGCCTGGATAAACTGGCCGCTTTGTCTCCCGCTCCGACCTATCTCGTGGCCAGTGGGAGTCTCCCGCCTGGCGTGCCGGAGGATTTCTATGCTCGGGTGGCGCGGGTGGCCCGAAAGCTGGGCAGCCGGTTTATCCTGGATGCCTCAGAAGTTCCTCTCCGTATGGCCCTCCAAGAAGGGGTGTACCTGATCAAGCCAAACTTGCGTGAGCTGTGCGAGCTAGCGGGCGAGGATCTCGAAGACGAATCCCAGCAAGCGCGGGTAGCGCAGCAAATCGTGAACAGTAGCCAGAGCGAAGTAGTCGTGCTCTCGCTTGGAGCTGCGGGTTGTCTGCTCGCCTCGTCTGAAGGCAGTGAGCGTCTGCATTCCCCCGCGGTGCGGGCGCGGAGCCGAGTCGGGGCTGGGGACAGCATGTTGGCCGGTCTCGTTCTCAGCTTGGCACACGGCAAGCAGCTCCGGGCCGCTGTTCGTTATGGGATCGCCGCAGGGGCAGCGGCCGTTCTGAACCCCGGAACCGGTCTCTGCCGCCTCAAAGACACGGAGCGGTTGGTCGAGCGAATCGTTTAGCCTGACTCTTTGTGCAGCAGCCTGCTGAAGTTAGCCTTGTTGTGCTTCTTGAGCTGGCGTTATCCCCCGGGGTCGTCATAGCACAGCAGAGAACGATCGGAGGTTTCGTATCCGGGTGGCAGATTCAGCGGTTCGATGTGAACAGGCAGCACCTGGCCTTTGGTTTCGATCCCGAAATGGTGAATCCTGAGTTCCTGCTCGCGCAGCTAATGATAGGGAGGAAGAAACGAGGTGAGTTCATCCCCCCTGACTGCTGTAGCAGCCGATCCCTGCGGTGGACAGTCAGGCGAAGCGGCTGACCTCCCGTACAATACGGCACCTGCCGACGCGGCGCGGCCGAGTTTCAGAAGGTCTCGTCGGTTCATCGGATACCCCTACGAGCTTCCAAGCACATGAAAATAGCAAGGCCAGCTGCTCACCGAGGTTAACCGTTGGCCCGACCCTCCCGTTTGCCGGAAGTAAGGAGATCATCGCGCGCCACTGCGGCAGAGCAAACCAATTACGTTTCTACTCGGGTGACCAGGCCTGTGGGGCTACGCTCGGTGAGGACCCTCATCCAGAGTATCCGGACGGAATATCTACCGCAGGCTCTTTCGCCCCGCCTCCAGCAAGCGAGAGTATCTGGCCGGGGGCTTGGAGTAGGAGGCGAAGGGCCTTACGCATGGTTCACGGTGGGGTCTTGCCCTCGAGTTCCCGTGCGCAGACGACGCAAGAGCGCGCATACGGCAGGGCCTTCAGACGGCCTTTGGAGATCTTCCGCAGGCATGCCTCGCAACGGCCATAGATTCTCTGGTCCAGGCGCGCCAAGGCCGCGTTGATCTCCTCGATGAGGTGCTCTTCGTTCTCCAACAGGTCCAGCGTGAGTTCCTCTTCGAAGTTGTGGCTGCCGAGGTCCGCCAAATGGAGCGGGACATCGGACAGGCTGCCACTGGCTTCGCCTCCTGTGGCCTGCAAAGCTTCATCCTTGAGCTGGGACCGGTCACGATCGAGGCGGCTCAGCATGGCCAAGAGTCGCTGCCGATAGGTGTTGAGTTCGGCCGGGGTCATCATGGTTTCTTCCTCCAATGGCAACCGCGGCGGCCGGTTGCGTTCGTACGCCGGAGCGCCGGAACGACCGCGGTGGCTTTCACAGCCGATGGTGGTTCTCCTGTGATCGAGCCTCACCTGTGCCCTTCTTCTGTTGTTCAAGAAGCCGTGCCGTAGACATCGAGGAGTTGTAAGCGCGTGGCATCGAGCCGCTGCGTGACGAGCTGACTAAACCGTTTGAGAAGTTCATAACCCAGGTCGTGGTCTTCTTCGCATTTGACGCGCAGGCATTTTCCATCCAGGGCGATGGCGCGCATCGGTTCGATGGCGCGGGCATCGAAGCGCCACTGGTAGGGTGGCAGCAGCCAGGACCAACCCAGCACTTCACCTTCTCCCAAAGTCTGAACGGTGAGAGCACCACGGCTCGGAGTGTGGATTTCAATCGCCAGCTTCCCGTGGCGGATCAGATAAAACTGGTTCGCTTCCTCGCCTTGACGGATGATCGGTTGATCCGCCTTGAAGACCACGTTGGAGGCACATCCGATCAGCAGTTGCAGGTGGCGTTGTTCCAGCCCTTGGAAGAACGGGTGCTCCGTGAGAATACGCTCCAGAGTTTCCATGGTAGCTCCCTCTTGAGGTTTCCGGAGTCGGTTCGGCTCTGCGACAAGCACCCGCACCGGTTGGATGTCGACAGTCACGATGGCTACAAGCAAGCTGCGACTTCTCACCCTTCACAGAGGCCTGCGGCGGCATAACCGTCCATAACCTGGAAGCACAGCCCAGCAGACATTCTGACTCCGCGCTAGAAGCAGATCCCGAGTGCCTTTCCATCTCCTGCCGAGTCCTAGGCAATTTTGGTGCCGGAGTGCATGGGCGGCGACGGGGATCGCGTAAACCCTGCGCCGACCCAGAGTTCCGTAGGGTTGCCGTTAGTCCCAAATTCCCCTGTCGATTGGGAAGTGGCCCACGTCGAGAGTGTACGGCTCCGCCATGAGCCAAAACCGCACATCTAAGAGCTAGGCCGGAAGACGACACGTTGGACAAGTCTTCATAGGCGCGGGTGTGCTGCACCACCACAGGGGAAACCGCGACCGCAGAAGCACCAGCCAGCGGAGAAGAGAGGTATCGGGTCATTCTGATCGAGTCACGCGCCCGAACAGGCCTCCGGCCCTTCAGCGCACCAATGCGGTTTCGGCCCGTTCTGGGTCCGGGAACTGTGACGGAATGGATCTCCGGTGTGCTGGTCCGCACACAGTTCCCTTGTCCGATGGTGCGATGGGGAACGCCTTGCGACCCTCGGGGGCGGCATCATTAGGGTATTTTTGAGATTATTTAGTTAAAGCATGTATGCTCTCGCTTCCGGCATTGGCTTTGCTCTTGCTCCTCTCGTGTTCGGATCAGCAATTCGTGTGCTGCCGGGCCCGACTACAAGAAAGGAGAGCATCATGAGCGTTCATGCTGAACATGCCAAGACCCCCGCGGTCGTGCGCGTGGTCGAGTTGGTGGGCGTTTCCGACAAGAGTTGGAGCGACGCCGCCCAACAGGTGGTGACCCGTGCCTCCAAAAGCCTGCGGCACATGACAGGCCTGGATGTGCTGCACAGCTCGGCCGTCGTCCGCGACGGCAAGATCATCGAGTACCACGTCAACGTCAAAGTGGCATTCGTTGTCGAGCCGGCGGAAATCGAGGCGAGATAGCCACTGGAGAAGGTCGCCGGGCGCCGCGCAAACTCCGGATGGGAAGGGGGGCCGCGTGTTGGGCCGCTACCCCGAATCTTAACTTCACAGTTCCAGGAGCATGACATGTTGACCATCAAGACCATCCTGCATCCGACCGATTTCTCGAACAATTCCGCCTTCGCCCTCCAGCTGGCCTGTTCGCTGGCCCAGGACTATGGTGCCCGTTTGGTGGTCCTTCACGTCGCGGCGCCCCCTGTGATCATCTACAGCGAGGGAGTCGTGCCTCCGGATCCTGAAAGCGACCGGGAGGCGCTCCGTCAGAACCTCCTGGAGGTGCCGCCTTGGGACCCGAAGGTAGCTGTGGAGCACCAGATGGTCGAAGGAGATGCCGCGACGGAGATCCTGCGCCAGGCCGTGGCGACGAACGCCAACCTGATCGTGATGGGCACGCATGGCCGGAAGGGGCTGACCCGGCTCTTGATGGGAAGCGTGGCCGAACAGGTTGTGCGCCGGGCCCCTTGTCCCGTCGTCACGGTCAAGACTCCGCTGTCGCAAACACAGCCTGCTGGCAAAGCCGGTGCGGCATTGGTTGGTAGCGCCGTGGGAACTACCGAGGGATGAAGCCACTACAGATCGAAGAGACGGATAGGTGTGACCATGCGTGCACAAGAGCTGGAAGAGAACATCGACCTCACGACAACGAATGGGACGGCCGAATTGGAAGCACGCGTGTACGACCGCTTGAGCGGGCAACTCTGCGACTTCCAGCTGGAAGTTGTAGAGGAGGGCCTCATTCTCCGCGGGCATGCGCACACGTATCACGCCAAACAACTGGCGCAACACGTGGTCATGGAAGCAACCCAGCTCCCGATCCTGGCCAACCAGATCGAGGTTTCCTGAGTTTCGGCCGCCGCCTAATTCCTCTGCGGGAAGGAGAAAGCCATGTCTTGGTTGACACCCTTGCACCCACTGCGGGAACTACGCCACGAGATGGGACGCTGGCAACGGGAGATGGACCAGATGCTTGGCCATTGGGGACTCGAGCTTCCGACCAGGGAAGAGCCGCCGTTGAGCACCATGAGCCCCAAGCGTGCGAGTCACGCGGGCAGTGCTCCGGGTGCTGTCGAAGCGAGTGACCAGCAAGGAAATGGAAGACCTGAAGGACAACCTATCTGCTGAACATCGCTGGCTGTGGCCTTGAGTCGGGGAATTCTCTGGGCGGGACTGCATCCTACTCTGTCACGAGGAAGTATGCCATGGAGAGAACGGGAAGCTCCGTTGCCGAGGCCCTCAGCCGGGCTCATGCGGCGGTCCTGGAAGATCTGCGGAAGTTGGAAGAGGCAAGCCGTGGGGCCTCACCGGAAGGGCTGGCGGAGTTGCGCGCGCGCCTCGGTGGGACGCACACGCACCTCAGCGAACACTTCCGTTTCGAGGAACAGAACGGCTACATGGATACGGTGCGGAAACGGGAGCCACGCCTGGAACGAGCGATCCAACTGCTCGCCGAAGAGCACGGCCAGCTTACACGGGCCCTGGATGCACTCCTCAGGGAAGCCGGGACTGCTACCAGCCTGGACGATACGTTCCGCGAAGAAGTTCAGGGATGGGTCCAGCGAGTCCGACAACACGAGGCCCGTGAAAACGATCTCGTCCAGGATGCTTTTGTTTTGGACATCGATGCGGAGGATTAGCCTGTCCCGCCGAGCGCCGACAAGTCGCGCCGCAGAGAAGGGGCACCCGAACGCTATCTGGAGGCTCACCATGAACACGAAAAGCTCTTCGAAACCTTTAGCCGACGCAATGGAGCGAACCCGCCAACGCTGGCAAGTAGGGCGCGCGACGGAGGGAACGACTGGGGCTACCCCAGTACCTTCTCCTCCCGGGTGGACAATTGCGCTGAGTCGTGAAGCCGGGGCGAACGGCACTTTGGTCGCTCGGGCAATCGGGGAACGCCTGGGTTGGGCAGTCTACGACCGCGAACTGCTCGAGCAGATTGCCGAGGAGATGGGCTTGCGCGCCAGCTTGTTGGAAAGCGTGGACGAGAAGAGGAAAAGCTGGCTCCTGGAGTGTCTGGAGGCCTTCACCTCCTCTCCGGCGGTCAGCAAAAGCGCCTATGTCCGGCACCTGGTCGAGACGCTCCTCTCCCTCGCGGTACATGGGGAGTGCGTGATCGTTGGCCGCGGGGCGGCGCAGATCTTGCCCGTGGCCACGACCTTGCGCGTGCGCCTCATCGGACCGGTGGACCATCGCATCGCGACGATCCGCCAGCGGTTCGGGATATCACCCGAGGAAGCGACTCGCAGGGTCGGACAAATTGACGAGGAGCGCATCTGCTTTGTCCAGGATCATTTCCACAAGGACCCGACAGAGCCGTGGCATTACGATCTGGTGCTCAACACGTCGCGCTTCTCCGTTACAGAGTGTGCCGAACTGGTCATCGATGCCCTGCACCAGATGCAAGCCCATCCACCGGTCGAGCACGCAGCACTGGCAACCTCATGAGGAGAGGAAGGCCTGTCCGGAAGCCTGGCTGCCCACGGACAGCATCCCCGTCTCCGCCGATCGGTGGTGCGAAATTCGGCCGGGTCGCCGTAGGGAGCAATCCCCACGGCGACCCGGCCCCAAACGGCTGAGCCCAAACCCCTTTGGCACAAGCATTGCGATGATGAGGTTGGCCCGACCGCTGTGAGCGCCGGCGGGCACGGTGAAGTGATTCTGTGCCGGAAGGAGACAGATGATGTTTCGTAATCGCGAGGATGCTGCCCTCCAAATGGCGGCGAGGCTGAAGCAACGCGTCTTGCGCAAGCCGTTGGTGCTGGCGATCCCGCGGGGAGGTGTCGTGGTCGGAGCGGTGCTGGCGTGCGAACTGGGTGCCGAGCTCGATGTGGTGCTCTCCCGCAAGCTGCGGGCGCCCGGACAGGCCGAGCTGGCCATCGGGGGCGTCGGGAGGTACTTCTTTGGGGCAAGCGCGATAAGATACCAGCGCGTCCCCGTCCTAGGTTATCGCCGCCCTCCGAGCGCCTCTCGCACAAGGCCAATAAATGACAAAAGTGAGACTCGCAGGGGAGGCGCCGGTCACGAGCCGCAAGCAAGCCCTGATCGCAGTCCTGGCCATCGTGGCCATTGCTTGCCACCTCTTGCTGCGGTTCGCCGTCCGGGCCGAGGGCACCGTCCTCGGCCTACAGCTCGTCGATCTCCCCCTCATCCTCGCCTTGGCGCTGGGCGGCGTTCCGCTGGTCCTCGAACTCTTGCTCAAGCTGCTCCGGCGCGAGTTCGGCTCGGACCTGCTCGCGGGGATCTCGATCGTCACTTCGGTTCTACTCGGCGAGTACCTGGCGGGGGCCTTGGTCGTCCTCATGCTCTCCGGGGGCGGAGCGTTGGAGGCCTACGCGGTCCGCAGCGCTTCCTCGGTGCTGGCGGCGCTAGCCAAGCGCATGCCCTCCGCTGCGCACCGCAAGCAGGACGGGCAGGTGGCCGACGTCGCGCTGGGCGCGGTGGCGCGCGGCGACACGCTGGTGGTGTTCCCGCACGAGATCTGCCCGGTGGACGGCACCGTGGTCGAGGGGCACGGCGTGATGGATGAGTCTTATCTCACCGGCGAGCCGTACCAAATGTCCAAGGCGCCCGGGTCGACTGTTCTGTCAGGTGCCGTCAACGGCGATTCGGCCTTGACCATCCGGGCCGATCGGCTGGCCGTGGACTCCCGGTACGCCAAGATCATGCAGGTGATGCGAGCTTCGGAACAAGGCCGCCCGCGTCTGCGGCGGCTGGGAGACCAGCTCGGCGCCATCTACACGCCCGTGGCCGTAACCGTCGCGCTGGTCGCCTGGGCGGTAAGCCTGGACCCGACTCGGTTCCTGGCCGTGCTGGTGGTCGCCACCCCGTGCCCGTTGCTGATCGCCATCCCCGTGGCCATCATTGGTGCCGTGTCTCTCGCTGCCCGGCGGGGCATCATCATTCGCGACCCCGCCGTGCTGGAGAAGATCGACACGTGCCGCACGGCCATCTTCGACAAGACCGGCACGCTGACGTACG
>JBGQLF010000207.1:0-10458 GCA_041499985.1 Gemmataceae bacterium | reverse complement strand
GCCTGACGCACGCCGGTGTCGGAGGTGGATCCGACCTTTTCATCCAGGCGACTGCTGGCGGCCAGGTGGACCTCCACGGTCTGGCGACCATCAGCGGCGGGGCCGGGGAGTTCCTGGCCGACGGGGCCGGCAGCACGGTGAACCTGTCGGCGCTGACGAACTTCAACGACAACGTGGGCGTGGTCACTTCCTCGCTCGAAGCCCGCAATGGTGGTATCCTTCGTATCGAGAACCTGACGCAGCTCAACGGCGTCACCCTCGTGGTCAACGCCGCGGGTACGGCCGCGACGAGCCAGATCACCACGCTGACCAACGGCGGCATTACCATCAATGGCACGACCCCCAACTTCGGCAGTGTGACAAATGTGGACGGCTCGGCGCTGCTGGCCAAGAGTGGCGGCACGCTGGCCTTGCCGGCCGTGACAAGCTACCGCCATCCCGGTGGCTTGGGGAACCAGATCACGCTCAAGGCCGATGGCGCCGGCAGTATGCTCGACCTCCATGGGCTGACCAGCCTGACGCACGCCGGTGTCGGAGGTGGATCCGACCTTTTCATCCAGGCGACTGCTGGCGGCCAGGTGGATCTCCACGGCCTGACGACCATCAGCGGCGGGGCCGGGGAATTCTTGGCCGACGGAACCGGCAGCCTGGTGAACCTGTCGGCGTTGACAAACTTTAATGACACCATCGGAGTGGTCACCTCTTCGCTCGAGGCCCGCAACGGTGGTACCATCAACTTGAACAGCGGCACAACCACGGTCTCGAACGTCAATGTGACCCTAACCACCACCGGTACGATTGCTGTCGGTACCCTGGGACTGTCAACCGGCAGCATCCTCTCCGGCACGGGCACGCTGGGCGCCAACGTGACCAACGGTGGCCAGATCCGGCCTGGTAGTTCCGCAGGCACTCTGACAATTGGCGGCAATTACACCCAGACCTCGGCCGGCACGCTGCAAATCGAGATCGGCGGCCTCACGGCGGGCACTCAGTTCGATCAGCTCAACATCACCGGCGCGGCCACGCTGAACGGTACCCTCAACATCGTGCTTATTAACGGCTTCGCACCCAGCGTTGGCAACACGTTCGTCATCCTGACTTATGGCTCCCACAGTGGTAGTTTCACCACGGTCAACGTCTCGAACTTGCCTCCGGGGATCGTCCTGACTCCGGTCTACAATGCGACCAACGTCACTCTCGTTGCCGGCAATGCCCTCGTGACCAACCAGGTCCTCTTCGCCGGCCCAGGCGTGAAGACGAACCTGACATCGCAGCAGCTCGCCCCCGTGGTTGCCGAAGCCGTGGACCGCTGGGCCGCGGCCGGCGTGGCCTCGACCCAGATCTCGAAGCTGCGGCAGATCCATTTCCAGATTAGCGATCTGCCAGGGGCCGACCTGGGCATGCAAGCTGGCAACACCATCTGGATCGACCAGAACGCGGCCGGACACGGCTGGTTCCTGGACGGTACACCCAGGGGCGATCAGACGTTCTTCCGGCCAATCAGCGCGGAGGAACTCCAAGCCCTGGCCGGCAGCCCCGCGTTCGGCAAGATGGACCTGTTGACCGTGGTCGAGCATGAGATGGGCCATGTGCTCGGCCTGGAGAGCGGCGCCGCCGGCGCCGTGATGGATGAGACCCTGGACGTGAGTATCCGCCGTTTGCCTCTGCTGGCCTCTGCCAAGCCACACACCAGCACGGCAGGCGCTTCCGCCGGAGTGGTGGTCGCTCCGACGACTGCCGGGGCGGTCCATACGTCCATGCCGGCGAAGCAGAACACGGGCCAGACTGCGGTTACCAAGAAGATCGTTGATCTATTGTTCCAGAACAAGAATTCCCTCCTTGCAGCCGTAGCCACGGCCCAAGCCCTGGATCTGGGAAGGAGTAACCATCAGCAGACAAATCTTGGCGGCGTCCGGCCCTCTGGCAGCGCGACTATATCTAAACGGCCTGCACCAGAGCAGCAAAAAGTGCCTCCGACAACAAGGAGCTGAAGGACCAGCTCTTCGGCGCCGTGTTGAACGGTAGCTGAGGTGCTTGAAGAGAGGGAGATCGGGCAGAAACCCGATTCCTGAAGGCGATCGGAATACCGCTCGATCAGGAGCGAATGACTTGAACCCATCACCCAGATTTCAGGTTTTGACCGATGAAACAACTACTTATCCTGATTCCTACCGTGGCGCTCTGGTCCCTGGTGGCGCGACCCTGCCAGGCAGGGATCATCGAGACGCTTTCCTCAAACGCACCGGACCTCCAACACCTCGACGTGGGGCAGACGGTCACGATTACCACTTCCCTGTCGGGACTCAACCCGGGGGACACGCTCGACTTCCTGGGGGTGGACGTCCGGTTTGACAGTAGCCTGTTCGGCACGCCCTCCTCGGTGAGCCCTGTGCTGACGCCAACAGGCATCGTACCGGACGTCAGTGGCTTCGCATCCGGTGGCAGCCCTGGCGTGGCCACTGGCTTGTATGACGACCTGTTCGCGATCACCGGGCTACCGATCCTCACGAACGGCTCCTTCTTCACGTTCAGGCTCACGGCGTGGGCCTCTGGCAGCGGGGTTATCGCGTTGAATCCGACTCCCAATTCCGTGGGTATCGACAGCGCCGGGGCAACTCTGCCCAACGTGACGGCGAGTTCTGATCTGAGCTACACGATTGAGTTAGGCCCAGCAGCAGTACCCGAGCCCGCTACATGGCTGCTTGGCTTGCTAGGTACGACCGGTGCGGCAGGCTTTTGCCTGCTATCTCGCTTCCGCGGTATTAGAAGGAGTATGGCGACCGGGTGTTGCAGTCCAAGGGCTTCCGGGTCAAGTTAGACGTTGGAAATAACCTAGCTTTGACATACGGTAACGACCAGTTTCCCGATGAACCCCTTGACGGCCCCCGAACCCTCTAGCCTCACCCTGCTCGGCCCCGGTTCTCTCGGCGTGCTCGGCTTCGGCTGGCGGCGACGGAAGCAGTGTCCTGCTCCTCCTGCTTGCCCGTGACCCCAGTCCATGCGCTGCCCTCCCGAACCCCATGCCATCGCCCGGCATGGGCTTCGTCGTCCCTCGCGAAAGCGCAGGACCGACCGGCAGCATCTTTTCGAGGGCCTTCCTCCGGGGCTCGCACTTTTTCCCACGCTGGCCACCTCGCGGGTACGATAGAATAGGTTATTTGTGTCAAGAAAGGAGGACTGCCGTGGACATGCAGGAGTTCTTGAGGAACCGGAGCCAGTTTCCGCCCGAGGGACTGGAGCGGTATGCCGGCAAGTACGTGGCGTAGAGCCCCGACGGCCGCCAGCTCATCTACTGAACTTGGACAGGGATCGCCGGGTAGATGTAAGCACCGTCAATGCTTACCCCACCGAGAAGGGTGTCCCCATACGGCCGGGGAGTCTTTCCTGGGTAACGCCGGCACAAGTTGGCCACGGCTACTGCGAAGGGATCCGCGGGGCTCAGGAGCTTGATGTCGAACAGGTCGATCCAGAAGCCCTCTTGCTCCATTTCCTGGATCAGGGCGCTGACGACACGGTAAGTCTTCCCCAGTCCTGCCTTATCCACCGCAGGGGACGCGAGGTAGAGGTACCACCGGCTGTCGTCCGTGGTCTTGGCCCAGCAGGCCGCCGTTACCTCGAATCCGTCCCGGACGAGCCGCTCCACAAATACTTGTCCATCGGCGATCTGTTTCTCTACCAATAGCGTTTGACCCATGGGAGCACCCCGTGCAGTTGGTCCGTGATGGCCCTGTACAGCTCCAAGGCTTTGGTACGGGGCTTGCGCTCGTAGCGACTGGACTCTTTCCAGTCCTTGACGATCACCCAATGTTGTTTCAGATCGGCGTCGAGCCTGGTGTCCGCCTTCCACGCATCTTTGAGACCCGCGAGTTCGACCAGGTCTTCGAGGTTGTGTGTCCAGCATTTTTCCGAATACTTCTTATCCTCGAAGAGGGCTCCCGTCTGCTCCACGTGTGCCAGGATGCAAGCCTTGAGTCCGCATTCGACCGCGTATCCAGCGAGGTAATAGGCGGCCGCCGATCGGCCCGCGGCCAGCAGGACCTTGGCATCCCGAATCCGATCTCTGGCCAGCCGTTGCCATCCCGTCCGGTTCACCGCCACTCCTCCCTGTCGTGGCCAGGTCGTCCAGTCGCCATCGACCCCATTGGACCCCATAATATCGACGCCCGACGGCCGCGCCCAGAGCGGGTGCTGCGGCCTGAACCCAGGACCACCGCTATTGACACTCCGCTTCCCCGCAAATACGTTGGGCGATCAGGTCGCATCGGATGTAGGCGACGCTCCGGAGAGATAAATCAATGTGCCCGTCGCCTTTTTTGGCTTATCGAGCGCCTGGAGTATGAGTTCGGTGATCTCGATCATGGCAGTCTCCTTTTCCGCAATTCTACGCTTGACCGGGCGGAGCAGACAAGCCTGGACAGGAAATCGTTGCGCACGGGGGAGGTGATGTTCTTGCGCCCTTCGAAACTAAGCCTTTCGCGGGGCCAGTTCGCGGAGAAACACTACCGGATCGAGAATCATCAGGCCAGGGAAACGCTCTCGGAAGTCTCTACCCTCGGAGGTGGTTTCGTCCATGAGGTCCAGCATGTCCTTATCTCTGGTCACGAGGTAACGGGCTCCGGTGGCAATGGCCAGGTTGATGTAAGGCTCGTCTTTCGGATCGCGGGGGTAAGTGAATCGTTGGGGGACGTCGGCCAAGATGGTTGCCCGCGCAACCACGTTCGACAGATACACCCGCACCTTGTTGGGAGTGAGGGTTTTGAACTTCTGGTGCAGTTCGGGGCGGTTGAGAACCTCGGTGACTTCTGCGATCACCTGAGGGTTCAGATAGAGAGTGACCCGGCCCGTGTCAACAAGCTGCCAACAAGCAAACGCTGGCCCCTTCTGGTTGGCCAAAGCTTGCAGAAATACCGTGCAGTCGAACACGGCCGCAGGCAGGCTCTCGCTCATGAGACTTTCCGTGTCTGCTTTTCCTGCCACACCTTCTCCCGCAACTCCTCGGCGAGCGCAGCCAGGTCGTCGTCCGTCATGCCGCTCCGTTCGAACTCTTCCCTGACCGGAGCGAGAATCTCGTCGAGGGTCGTGCCTGCTTTACCCGTTTCGGGTACACCATTAACCCCAAGCGCCTCCTCAATGAACTTCAGGGCCAGCTCCTCAGCGGTCTTGCCAAACTGGGCGGCGCACTCGGAAAGCTTCCTCTCGGTCTCGGGCGACAGGTTAATGGTGAGCATCAAGGTCTTCCTCGTTTGGGCAGTTGGCTTCATTCCGCCACTGAATCAGAGCCATCGACATCTTTCCGGTGGTATCGGTCTGGGTTTCCTTGCGATTACCATCGCCTGGCATTGTACCAGGGATGCACTCCTATCAGTAGTCGCTCTCGAGGATGAGCCGGAGGACCAGACGGGCAAGAACACCCAGCAGCAGGCACGGTGTTGTCAAGGCGAACGCTGTCCCCAAACCACGGCAATCGGAAGGAAATGTCACGGCAACTACTGTTTTTCGACGATCAGGTTGCCATAGGGAGCAGCCGGGGGACGGGCTTCCCATCGAAGGTGATCTTGATCTTGTCAACGACTCCCGAAATCCCAAGCAGGTTTCTGGGGAGGCTGGCGGGCGGTGCGTTCGGCGAAGGGGGTGTGTCGGGATCGCCGAGGAAGAAGCAAGGGAACACATACGCCGTCTGGTCCATCCCTGCCACCTGGCAGCGGAGGTAGCCAGAGCGCACGTCCAGGCCGGTCTGCTGGTGCTGGAGCGGTGAGGGGTTCTGGGGGATGGGAAGGCCTAGCTGTCGGGCTCGATGCGCCGGGAACGTCGTCAAGTCCGTGGCGCTATCGACGCGGAAGGTCTCCTGGTGCCCAGTGCCCGAGTCGTCCTGGAGCAGCAGATCCAACTCCGCCCGAAGGATGATGTCCCCGGTGTTCCAAAGGGTTTGGTACTTGAGGGGCAGTTCCAAACGATTCACGGCTGGACTACCTTAATGCCATCCTCGGGCGCGCGCACGTATCCCGCGGTCTCCTCCCAGCCAAGCGCCAGGACCTCGATGCCGTCTGCCGCGGACCGGTAAGCCACTGGCAACCCCTCGTAGTAGTGAATCAGCGTGTGCCGCTCCAGGCTGTCCTGGGCGTACGCGTCGCTGAACTTCCGCTCGGCCTGTTGCCTGGCTACCCCTTCCACGATGTGCTTGGGGAACGGCACAAAGCCCCTGGGAAGCTGCTCAAAGGGCAGCTGATAGCGGGGTGTACTCGTGTCGCTCAGCGGCATGATACCCTCCTTTCTTCCGTTCAGCTTACCGTTTCGCTCGTCTCCCAGCAAGCACCGCGCCAACGTCGAGAGCGCTCGCGGACCGGTTCGCTCTCTGGTATACTCGAGAGGAGAACTTTGGGAGGGCTGGCACATGCCTGAGAAAAGCATCCCCATTTCGGAAACCACTCTGGCCCAACTGCAAGAGTTAGCCTGTTGGGCCAGCCTGTCGGTCAACGATGCGCTGGAGCGAGCTGTCAAGGAACAATATGACCGCAAGTTTTGGGATGCGGTCAACGCCGGATATGCGGCCCTGCGAGCGGATCCGGTCGCGTGGGCGGATGTCGAGGCCGAGCGCAGGCTCTGGGACCATACACTCATGGACGGTCTGGACCCATCCGAGCGTGGGATTACTGAACAGGAACGCGCCTCATGAGTAGCGTTCCATCACCCCAGCGAGGGGAAATCTGGTCGGCCGACCTCAATCCGACCTTGGGGCATGAACAGGGCGGACGACGGCCGGTGCTCGTTGTCTCCATCGATGCCTTCAACGTTGGGCTGTCAGGCCTGGCCATTGTCCTGCCCATCACGTCACGTGTCCGGCCGCTGCCGCTGCACCTTCCCGTTAACCCACCGGAGGGCGGAGTGCGTCTCCCCAGTGCGATCTTGTGCGACGCCGTCCGCTCAATCGACCAGAGACGGCTCATCGACTGCTGGGGCACCGTAACCACCGCCACGATGAGCATGGTAGAAGACCGCTTGCGTCGTTTGCTGGGGCTGTAAGCATGGTAAGGGAGCGAGCGCAGCAATCCGCGGACGGTCCGTTGCCACCTCCGTGGCGCTCTCGTCCCAGGTGCAGAGCTGCACCTGATTCCCCTCGATCGCCACATAGGTACACGGCCGATCCACCCAGCAGCCGCTGTTGATGTAATGGATGCCCTCGATCCACTCGTCGTCACAGAAGTGCGTGTGCCCCGCGATCACACCCTGGCAACCGGCCTTGCGAGCATAGTGCACTGCACGCCGTTTGACAAACTCGACCACGCCGCCCAGGCGCTTCACCCGGCGTTTCAGCCACTTGGCAGCCTTCTTGTTGAGTTTCTGCGTGGCCTGGTAGCACCAATCTGCCGCATCGGTCAAGAGTGGCCAACTCAGCGTCGGGTCGAAGTAATCGCCGTGCAACACCAGGTACTGCCGGCTTCCGACCGTCAGCCGATACTCCTCGTGCAGCTCCGCACCGAGAAGCGTCGCCAACACATCCAGCGGTCCGAAGGCGTCACCCCCGTGGTGGCTGCCATCATGGTTGCCCCGAATCAGCACCAGCTCGCGTTCACAGGCGAGGGCGCGCAGCTGGGCGATTACCTGCCAGTGCGGGCGTTTGAACTTCTTCAGGTTCAAGCTGTTGACCGTGTCGCCGTTGAGGATCAGGCGCTCGAAGTCGGTCGTCAGCAAGCGCGACAACCATTTCGCCTGGCTGTTGCGCGATCCCAGGTGAACATCACTGATGATGAGGGTCTTCATGGAGGTTCTCTGTCCCAGGTTGGTACTCTGTTTTCCTGGTAAGATACCTCAGCCGTATATGGTTTTGATGAAGACCGGTTGTAGGGTTGGAGAAGATGCCGCTCCATCGGACACGGGTTCGGGAATTCGTGCAGTAAGCCGCTGCATAATCTGCCTCATCCAGCCAATTTGCAAGTTGCAGCATCCGCCCGGAAGGAGTAACCTGAGGACCGCGAAATCTGACCCCTTACTCCTCGTGAGGATGCTACCATGCGCTCGGTCCTGACAATGGCCCTACTCCTGGGTTCGGCAATGAGTCTACACGCGGACACGTTCGTCTACGCCTCGATGGGTCCGGAACAGAAGATCCAGGTTTATCGGCTGGATGCGAAGGACGGAAAGCTGACCGCCGTGGAAGCGGCCCCCGTCGAGGGAGCCCCCGGCGCGCTCGCCGTCGATCCGCAGAAAAAGCTCCTGTTCGCGTCGCTGCGCACGAACAACACGCTGGCGAGCTACCGCATCGACCCGGCGACGGGCAAGCTGAAGCTGCTCAGCACCGTCGCGCTGCCGAAGGGAGAGAACGCCGCCTTCGTCGGCACGGATCGAACGGGTCGTTGGCTGTTGTCAGCCTCGTACGCCGCCGGCAAGATTGTCGTGCATCGGCTAAACGAGGACGGGACGATCCAGACGCCGGCCATGCAGACGGTGGAGACGGCGAAGACCGCGCATTCGACCAACATCGACCGCGAGAACCGCTGGGTGTTCGTGCCGCACGTCGCCCCCAACGCGGTGTATCAATTCCGGCTCGACGCCGCGTCCGGGAAGCTGACGGAAGCAGGCAAGGCTCCCGGCGGCTCCGAGAAGGCCGGCCCCCGGCACCTGGCCTTCCATCCCACGCAGAACCTCGCGTTCACGTCCGACGAACAGGGCAGCAGCATCACCGCCTACCGCTTCGACGCTTCCAGCGGGCTCAAGCCAGTGCAAACGCTCTCAACGCTGCCGTCCGACTTCAAGGGACAGAACACCACCGCCGAGGTGAAGGTCCACCCGAGTGGCAAGTTCGTCTGGGTCTCGAACCGCGGCCACGACAGCCTGGCCGGCTTCGCCATCGACGATTCCGGCAAGCTCTCGGCCCTCGGCCAGACGCCGACGGAGAAGACGCCCCGGTCATTCGCCCTCTCGCCGGACGGCCGTTTCGTTCTCGCGGCCGGCGAAGGTTCCGGAAAGCTGGCCGTCTACCAGGTCGATCCCGACACCGGCAAGCTCACGCGCCTGCACACCTACGACGTGGGCAAGAGCCTGACCTGGGTGCAGGCTGTCAAGATTGGTGACCAATGAGTGCCGGCGAGGACCGGGTTTTTCAGTTTCCGCATGGGGAGGGTCGTGCATCATGTTCCGCACTATAGGGGCAGGAGTACTACTCGTTGGCCTGGTCCTGGCGAGTGGCTCGCCGCTCGACGCCCAGGTTCGGGTCACGCCCAAGGAAGCCAAGGGAGGTGAAAAGCAAGGCCAGCCGTGGGCCGAGGTACCCGACACCTTCAAGCAGATAAAGCTTCCGGATTGGCCTGTACCGACCGAACTGAAACGCTGGCAAGGGATCGACCGCGCTCGGACCCGGGAGACTTTGCTTCGCTGCCTCGGGGAGATGCCGCCCCGGCCGGACCCGCGCCAGGTCAAAGTCCTGTCCAGGGAAGATCACGACGACTACACCCTGGAGCGGTTTGAGTTCCACAATGGCATCGACATGGTGGTGCCCGGTATCCTCCTGATCCCCAAGCAACGCAAGGAACCAGCCCCCGCGATCCTCGGCTTGCACGGCCACGGCAGTTCCAAGGAGAGTATCTGCACCGACCCGAAGAACAGTCAGCTGATCGGCCCGTTGCTGGCCAAGCGGGGCTATGTCGTGGCCGCCATCGATGCCTGCTTCAACGGCGAGCGTGTCGGTAAAGGCCCGGCTGGCCCCACGCTCGACAAGGGGGCGAACCCCCAGGAACAGAGCCTGTTCAAGCTCTATCTCTTGCAAGGCCGGACCGAGTGGGGCATGATGTTGCGCGAGGAGCAGTGCCTGATCGACTACCTCCAGACGCGATCCGAGGTGGACAGGAATCGCATCGCGGCCACCGGCATGAGCATGGGCTGCACGCGCTCCTGGTGGCTGGCGGCCATCGACGACCGCATTCAAGCCGTCGTGGGCGTGGCCTGCTTCACCCGCTACACCGAGCTGATCGCGCACGGGAACCTGCGCAAGCACGGCATCTACTACTTCGTGCCCGGCGTGCTCCAGCACTTCGACACCGAGGCGATCCACGCGCTGATCGCTCCGCGCCCGCACCTGGAACTCTCCGGCGACCAAGACGGCGGGGCGCCGACAGACGGCATCGCCGTGCTGGAAAAGAAGCTGAGCGCGGTCTACGGCCTGTACGGCAAGGGCGAGAACTTCCGCAGCGTGATCTACAAGGGCACCGGGCACGAGTACCTGCCTGAAATGAAGGTGGAAATGGTCGAGTGGTTTGAGCGGCACCTGCCAGCGCGCTAAATGGCCGTGCGTGAATCGGCAGCGTGGCCCCCACCCCGCTTGCCGGGGTGGAGCAGGGGTTCGTCACCAGCAAGCAGCGCGTCCCCTTCGGGCCCCCACCCAGCTAGTCGGGGTGGAGCCCAGGTTCGTGGCCGCACAGCCGAGGACCGCAGGGCCAGACTTCCCGGGGTGACGAACCGCGGCTC
>JBGQLF010000206.1:0-10478 GCA_041499985.1 Gemmataceae bacterium | reverse complement strand
GTTGGTCAGGGCTTCTGCTGCAGTTCCTCTTGGATGGAGTATCAGCTGGCCAAGAGATCCTTGACGTGGGCTGCGGTGACGGCAGCGTCATGCTCGAACTCGCCCGCAAAGGTTGCCGTGTTACCGGTATCGACAAGGACCATGCAAACGTGCAATCCTGCCTAGCGTTAGGGTTACAAGTAAGGGTAGGATTGGCCGAGGAGCTGCCGTTCCCCGATAATACTTTCGATGGTATTGTGTGTAGCGTCGTGCTGCCATACACAGACGAGCGACGGGCCGTGGCCGAGTGGGCTCGCGTCCTCAAGCCGGCAGCGTTTGTCAACTGTAGCTCCCACGGAATCGGTTACGGATTGCGCTACCTGCTCCGAGGCCCTGAGATCCTCCGGCGGATCTACGGATTCCGCATGTTGGCGAATACCGTTTATTACCGTTTTGCGGGGCGCAGATTGCCGGGCTTTTTGGGGGATACTTTGTGCCAGAGTGGAAAGCGGATGCAGGCCTATTTCGATGCCTTCGGCCTTACTCTGGAGCGGGAACAAGTTATGGGTGCGATGGCGGGCTATCCAGTCTTTTTGTGCCATCGAGCCGTCAAAGTGGGCGACGATAGTTGGAAACAGTCGTAGTGTATGCACAAGGTTCTCCACTGGGCAGACGAAGTAGTGTTGACAGGGTGTGGGAAACGGCCCAAGAAGAACACCTGTGTAGTTCGTGGCGAGCTAACTCATTAGGCAACATGCTCGGGACACGGCCTTGAGGTGGCCAGATCCTGATTGGTGAGCTTGTCGGGAGACGAACGGCCATGCGCGTACTGGTTACGGGTGCCACCGGCTTCTTGGGGAGACGGCTCGTCCGTCAGTTACTCGATCAAGGCCTGGTAGTGCGCTGTCTTGTGCGCTGCGGAAGCAACCTCGCAAGCTTACATGAGACGATTGGACCCGACGTGTCCGAGCGTTTGGAGATCTGTACGGGGAGTCTCCTTCAGCAGGACACTTGTCTTCAGGCAGTGAAAAACTGCGAGGTGATCTTTCACTTGGCAGCAGCCTTAAATGGCCCTTGCCCTAGCTTGTTTCTCAACAATGTCATTGCGACCCGCCGCCTCATGGAGATCTTGCAGCCGACGTCAATCCAGCGCTTCGTCCATATCAGTTCGCTCGCCGTTTACGCAACTAGCGATCTCCTGCCTGGGCAAGTGCTCGATGAACGGTGTCCGATCGATCCGCAGGCTCACCGGCGCGACTCCTATACCTACAGCAAGGTCGCGCAGGAAGAGATCGTCTGGAGGGCGCATCGGAAAGACAAACTACCCCTGGTGGTTGTGCGCCCGGGCGTGCTTTTCGGGACAGGGCGTGACTGTCTCAGCACCCGCGTGGGGCTTCGGTTCGGTAACCTACTGCTGCGCATGGGTGGCGATCAGCAGTTGCCTTATACCTTTGTAGACAACTGTGCTGAAGCCGTGCGGTTGGCAGGGAGCGTGCCGGGAATCGAGGGCGAAGTGTTTAACGTAGTGGACGACCACCTTCTGACGGGTCGGGAGTTGCTGCAACAATACCGGCAGGCGGTGCGACCGATCCGGATAGTTCCTATCCCACAGATGGCGATTAAGCCTCTATCGTGGCTGTGCGAATGGTATCATCATTGGTCGGGCGGGCAACTCCCGGCGATTCTGACTCCTTACAAAAGTCTCGCGCACTGGAAACTGCTGCGCTACAGTAACGTCAAAGCCAAGGAGCGTCTAGGGTGGCGCCCGCAGGTCTCCTTCCAGGAAGGGTTAAACCAGGCTTTCTCCTGGCTACGGCAGAACGAGATCGGTATGGCTCCAGTCGCGCCGGCATCGCCGTTACGCGGCGATGTTGGCTCGGTTCGGGGATCATGAACGATAACTGGGCTTCCCTACGACTTCCACTAGGTCGTTCTCACGGATCGGCTGAACAAAGTCACGATGCGCATTGTCTTCTTGAGTTCGATCTTTCCCCGGCCGAGTGCTCCTATCCGAGGTATCTACAACCTGCGCTAGTTCTACTTTGTGAGTTTAGTCTAGTGGAGGGAGATAGATATGTGCTCATTCTCATATGTCCGGTCGCGATCGCAGCAACCCATGAGAGCGAATCAACGACGAGTTCGCAAGAGGGCGCAGGTGTTGGAGTTAGAACAGCTAGAGAAACGCGAGGTGTTGTCGACATACATCGTCGGCGATAGTATGTCGTACACCTCCTTGGGCGCCGTCCCCTGGACCAGCTTGCAGCCGGGAGACACCGTCCAGATCCACTGGCGCCCCACTGCCTACCAGGAGAAGCTATTGCTGTCCAAGAGCGGTACCGCCAGCCAGCCGATTCGCATCGTCGGCATCCCCAACGCCAGCGGCCAACTGCCCATCCTCGATGGCCAGAACGCCACCACCAGCAGCCAGTTCCAGTACTACTATACCGGCATGCCAAACCGTGGTGTCATCGTTGTTAGCCTGGACAAGAGCCAACCGTATGGGACCATCCCGGGCTACATCCAGATCAGTAACCTCGTGGTCCAGAACGGCCACGCCCCTTACACCTACACTGACGGCTCAGGGGCCACGCGCTCCTACACCACTAATGCCGCGTCCCTCTTCATCGAACGCGGCCAGCACATCCTCATTCACGGCTGCACCATCACCGGCTCCGGCAACGGCCTGTTTGTCGCTTCGGAAGGGGACGCCGACACCCAATCGCGCGATATCACCGTGGAGAACTGCGACATCCACGGTAATGGCAACGTTGGCAGTGATCTGGAGCACAACGTCTACACGGAAGCGATCGGGATGGTCTACCAGTACAACCACTTTGGCCAGCTCCTCGCTGGTAGCGGGGGCAACAACCTCAAGGATCGCTCTGCTGGCACCGTGATCCGCTACAACTGGTTCGAAGGCGGCGCTCACATCATGGACCTGGTCGATCCCGAGGATGGCGCCGCCTTAGAAGTTCCGGATCCCAGCTTCCACAAGACCTTGATCTACGGCAATGTGCTAGTCGATGGACCCGGGGATGCCGTCCACTTGATCCAATATGGCGGTGATGATGGTGGTTACGCGAACTATCGCACGGATACGTTGTACTTCTACAACAACACGGTCGTGATCCAGCGTAATCAGAGCGAGGCCTGGCGGACGGAACTGTTCCAGTTGGAGACCAACGCCCAGCTTGTGGATGCGCGCGACAACCTCATCTTCGTGCAGGCGGCGACGGCAGGGCAGACGCCAGCGGAGTTCTCGTTGCTGGAAGCGGCGGGGACGGCAGCCTTTGGGGTCAACTGGGTGAGTCCGGGCTGGCTGTCCTTCCGCACGGGCGTCACCGCCACGGGCACCATTACGGGGACGAGTAACTTCATCAGCAACGTCCAGAACGACCCGGGTTTTGTCAATCTGTCCACATACGATCTGCATCTGAAGTCGACTTCGCAGGCAGTACACCGGGGCGAGGCGTTGAATGCGGCCGTGGCCACGGACTATGCGGTGTTCTTCGAGTATGTCGCGGTGGCGCAGAGCAAGCCCCGCTCGGTGGTGGGGACCGCGATCGATTTAGGAGCGTTTGAATATGGCATGCTTGGCTCAGGCAATAACGAGGGCCTATTGCTGCCGGGTGGAGTGAGTAGCTCAGGTGCCGGCAGCGGCTCGGGCCCGGGCAGCGGTCTCGGCTCGGGGAACAATAGTGGCCTGTTGCTGCCATTTCGATAAGGGTGGGACACCGTGGCGAAGGGACGGATGTTTTCGTCTGACAGCTGCATGAACTGAGCCATGCATCTGCGCGAGAAGGATGGGCCGACAGGTATTGGTGGTGTCCGGTCATCGTTGCCTAGAGCTAGTTGCTCGGGGGTTTCGCGGGTCCCGACACTGAAGACCTAGAAAAACGACATCTGGCGAGAATGGCCGGGACACGACCCGATTGCCTGGACCCTGCAAGAACCAGTACCACTTCGAAGAGATGGAACCCCTTAAACAACCGGGCAGTCGTGGCCGCATGGGGGGCGGCATACCTCCGAGCGCCCGCCACCGGTGGACCTGGAGCCGCCGCGCCGACGAACAGGGAATGATCGTTCGGAGGAACAAGGAACCCACTGTCATGAGGATCCTCACGCTCACAAATCTCTACCCCAATCCCTTTCAACCGCATCGTGCCACCTTCAACCGTCAGCAGTTCCGGCACCTTGCCGAGCGCCACGACGTGGCGGTGATAGCCCCCATACTTTGGACGGACGAGTTCAAGGCGCGATGCGAAGGGATGACTTGGGGACCTGCGGGGCGCCGGACCTTCTGCGACGGGATTCCTGTGGAGCATCCGTGCTACCTCTATACTCCCAAGATACTGCGCAGCTGGTACGGGCATTTCTTTCGCTGGTCTGTAGGTTCGGCATTCAGGCGCGCGCTGGACGGGTTTTGCCCCGACCTAGTGTATGCTACCTGGGCCTACCCGGATGGTTGGGCGGCGATGAAACTTGGAAGGCGTGCCGGGTTGCCCGTGGTCGTCAAGCTGCACGGTTCAGACATCCTGACTCTTTGTGCCTACCCGGCGCGTCAGCGGCGCACCGAAGAGGTTCTGCGCGGAGCGGATGGGCTAGTTGCGGTCAGCAAGGACATAGCCGAGCGGGTGATTGCATTTGGTGCGGCCCCTGAGCGTGTGCGCGTTGTCTACGATGGCGTGGACAGCTCCCTTTTTCATTCAGGAGGCCAGAAGGAAGCACGGCGACGTTTGGGACTCTCGTCGGACGCTGCGATGCTCCTCTTCGTTGGCAACTTGGTGGCCATCAAGGGGTTAGACGTGTTGCTCCGCGCCTGCGAACTCCTGGCCCGTGACTTCGAGTATTCCTGTTTTCTGATTGGCGACGGACCGCTCCGAGGGAATCTGGAACGTGATGTCGCAAGGGCCGGCCTGACGGACCGGGTTCGCTTCGTGGGGCCCCGCCCGCACGCCCAGTTGCCCGATTGGTATCGGGCCGCCGACGTATTCGTTCTACCTAGCCGCTCGGAGGGGGTACCAAACGTGCTCTTGGAGGCGGCCGCCTGCGGCACGCCGTTCGTCGCCAGCCGGGTGGGCGGCATTCCCGAAATCGCCCACTTGGGGGAGAGCCGACTGGTGCCGCCGGGCGATGTGCGCCAGCTAGCCGGGGCGCTACGAGAGTTCCTCGAACGCCCCGCCCCGCGGCCGGCGCGACCGGCCACGGAACAACGCGGCCTAGCAGAAGCGGCTCAGGAACTGGCGAACTTTCTCGGCCAGGTTCGGGGCCGGAAATAGGGTCCGGCCCCTCGCTATGACCTTGAGCGGATACGCGCCTGACCGGCGGCCCGCACCCGCACGACGCGATCAGTGGATTGGCCAGGCCCGGGGATCAGGTCGCTCACCCGAACGCTAACGCACATGTGCCAAGCAGACGCCCACCCTGAATTGTGCCCCGTCGAGCTGAGAACTCGTTTCAGAAGGCATGGATTAGTATGAAGATCCTGTTCATTCATAAGCAGATCCTGTTTCCTCACGATACGGGGGGAAAGATCCGCGCCTTGAACGTCTTACGACACTTGGCCCGCTGGCACGACGTGACGTACTTGTGCAACCTCCGCCCCGGCGAGGAGGGGCATGTTCCGGAAATGGCTACGCTGGGCCTCCGGATCGAGACGGTTATGGCCCAGCAGAGCCGGCCTGGCAGTTGGCGCTTTTACAAGGACTTGGCGCTAAACCTACTCTCCCCTTACCCGTTCACCATCGTCAGGAATTATGACCCTAGGTTGGCAGCCCGGGCCCATGCCTTGGTCGAAAGTCGCCATTATGACTTGGTGATTTGCGACTGTCCTCAGATGGCCCTGCACGCCATGGACTTGAAAGGACCTGTGAAGATCTTGTTTCAACATAACGTAGAAGCCCAGATCTTCCAGCGCCATGCAGCCCTGTCAGGCGGCCGGCTCCGATCGCATTACATGGGCCTGCAATGGAAGAAGATGCGCCGCTTCGAAGCCGAGTGCGGGAAGCGCTTTGACGCGGTCATCGCCGTCAGTGAACAGGACCGACAAACCTTCCAAAGGGATTACGCCTGGGGCCATGTATCCGCGATCGACACCGCGGTAGATGTGGACTATTTCCGGCTGCGGGGGAACGCAGAGCAGCCGGACCGGGTTGTCTTCGTAGGTTCGATGGACTGGCTACCCAATCAAGACGGCGTACAGTATTTCCTGCGACACGTATGGCCTCACATCCGTCGTGCCAGACCCAGCGCTACTTTTCAGGTCGTCGGCCGGAATCCCCCCCTTGACGTCCAGCGCTTGGGGGGCGTGGACGGGGTCGAGATCGTCGGGACCGTGCCGGACGTTAGACCTTATCTGGCCGAGGCCGCAGTGGTAGTCGTGCCCCTGCTGGTCGGTGGTGGGACGCGCCTCAAGATCTTTGAAGCGATGGCCATGGGGAAGGCGGTCGTCAGTTCCTCAATAGGTGCCGAGGGGCTGCCGGTTACCGCGGGCGAGCACCTCGTGCTCGCCGATAGTTCCTCGGATTTCGCGGAGGCTGTAACCCGCCTTTTGGATGAACCAAGGTGCCGGCTGGAACTCGGCAAAGCGGCCCACTCTCTGGTCACCCGGCGCTACGGGAGCGAGACGGTCGCCCGCCAGTTTGAACAGATCTGCCAGCATGCCGTGTACCGACAGCCCCCCGCCGAGCAATCACAGCCTTCGGGACAAGCGGTCGGGTTGGCGCTCAAGCCTCACCACTGTCAAGATGAATGAGAGACGCGGAAGGTTGACTTTCAATGAGTCATGGTGGGTTTCCGGTCACCTGTCAGCCTCAGCGCGGAGGGTGAGGGGCGCCACTCTGCGTTTGTGGACAGGCGATCAGGTAATAGTGTTTCGCCGCTCGGCTGGAAATCCCTGAAAAACCCAGAGCGTATTACGCCTTACCCGAGTCGCTAATTCGTCTGGACTGCCGTGGTCCTCGGGCCCTAGCGGCCGCGGCGCCCGGAAGCAATGCGCTCTAATCGTTTACGGTCAAATCAGTCAGCCCCGTAAAGGGGATAATGGAGAGTACCAGGAGGTTGAACCGTGCGCAGCGTTGCTGTGTTTGGCATGGGGTACGTGGGTTGCGTTACAGGGGCCTGCATGAGCCGCGACGGGCACCGGGTCATCGGCGTTGATGTGGATCCGAACAAGGTCGCGGAATTAAACTCGGGACACGCCCCAATCGTGGAGCCGGAGTTGGCGGAAATCCTCCGCGAGCAGGTTCAAGCCGGCATGCTCCAGGGAACCAGTGACGTCGAAAAGGCGGTCCAATGCTCGGAGATAGCCCTCGTGAGCGTGGGGACGCCTTCGGCCGCCGACGGGAACAGCGTTTGCAGCCGGAGGGTCGAGCACGTCATTGAAGCGATTGGGAAGGTGTTGCGCCGTTCGAACCAGACCTATACGGTCGTGGTTCGCTCAACCCTGTTGCCCGGCATTCTAGAGGAACGACTCGCCCCATTGTTGGAGAAAACGGCGGAACGCGAATTGGGCGAGGGGCTTTGGCTGTGCAACAACCCGGAGTTCCTGCGGGAGAGTACGGCGGTCAAGGATTATTATCACGCGCCGTTTGTGATCGTCGGTGCCTCCGACCCCCGGCCCGCCCAAGCGGTGCTCGCGCTGTACAGCCACCTGGAGGTCGAGAAAATCGTTACCGACACTCGGACGGCGGCCCTGGTGAAATACGCGTGTAACGCTTTTCACGCCGCAAAGGTCGCCTTCGCCAACGAAATCGGCAGTCTGGCTAAGTGCTTGGGCTGCGACGGCCAGGAGGTCATGGATATCCTCTGCCGCGATCGCAAGCTCAATATCGCGCCGGCCTATTTGCGGCCGGGCTTTGCCTTCGGCGGCTCTTGCCTGTCCAAGGATCTCCGGGCTGTAACTCGGTATGCAGAACGCAACGGCCTTCACCTAGGCCTCTTGGGGTCCATCCTGCCTTCCAACGAGGCCCACTTTCGCAAGGCCCTCACGATGATCCTCCAGACGGAGCATCGGAAGATTGGCGTCGTCGGGCTGAGTTTCAAGGCCGGCACCGACGACTTGCGCGAAAGCCCGCTGGTGGCCTTGGTCGAAACGCTCCTCGGCCGGGGCTTCGACATTAAGATCTACGATCCGTGTGTAATGGTCAGCCGGTTGCGGGGCCGTAATTTGGCTTACGTTGACCGTCACGTACCCCACCTTGCTGCGCTTCTGGTAGACGACCCCGCGGAGTTATATTGCCACGCCTCCTTGCTAGTCCTCGGAACGGACGTGGGTGACGCTTTGGATTGGCAGCAGAACTACTCGGGGGAGGTTCTTGACCTACGGCGGGATTTGGCCAGACCGCCCCACGTGGCCGATTGCGCCGGCCAAGCCATGACAAGTCTTCAGCCCGCGCCCTCGTAGCGACGACGCTGCTCACCGCAACGGATAGCATCGCGACGTTTCTCGCGCGCGGCATCCAGAGCCGGCAGGAAGGCCAGGCACCCCGTTTGGTGGACTGAAACGGTTTCGGCACGATCGCCGACAGCAAACACGCCAGCTCGCGCAAATCTTGGAATCCTTGCAATAGCTGCGTCGAGGTTGTGTCAGGCGATGGACGTCGCGGGACGGGATGGTGGCGCCTACGGGCCAATTGGAAGGGACGCCGGTCCTCCCGGGGCATGTCCCGAGCAGCAGCTACCGCTGGGGACCGCTCGCGCGTTGGCGGAACCGTTTCTTGATTGCAACCGTCCGGGGTTTGTTCGCGGTTGATCGCTCATGCTGAAAGGAAACACCGTGATGAAGAGTCCTGCGGTGCCGCGGAAGGTGTTGCTCGCGGAGTTTAACGAAATCACCTGGCGTTTGGTCGAGCCACTCGTTGAACGTGGCCACCTGCCAACCTTCGCGGAGTTTCTGCGTACCGGGGTCCGTGGGTCTCCCATGGCCCTGGAAGTGCCTCCGCATCTGGACCCCTGGATTTCCTGGACCACCGTCTACACCGGCCGTCCCCGTGAGGAGCATGGGGCGCAATTCCTGGAGCAACCGCCGGAGACCGTGCTCGGACCGCGCGTGTGGGAGATCGCCGCTGCGGCCGGAAAGACGCTTGGCATCTTCGGTTCCATCATGAGCTGGCCGCCCCCAAAGGAGGTACGCGGGTTTTACGTGCCGGGCACTTTCTCGCCGGGACCCGAGACCGCGCCTCCGGATCTCCAGCCGATTCAGGAGCTGAATCTGACACACGCGCGGGCGCATACGCCCCGCGGCAGCGACGCCAAGCGTTTCGGTTTGCTCCAGCGCGGCCTCCAACTGCGCAAGCTCGGTCTGAAGCTCTCGACCATGGCCCGGGTCGCGGCGTTCCTACTGCGTTCCCGGCTCTGGCGTCACCGCATGTGGGAGAAAGTAAGCCTGCAACCGATCGTCAACCTTGATTTCTTCGAGACCCTCTATGGCGAGTATCAGCCGGACCTGGCCACGTTTCACACCAACCACGTCGCCCACTACCAGCACCGATTCTGGCGTGCCTTCGATCCGGCGCCGTTCGCGGTCAAGCCTTCCGCGGAGGAGGTGCGCAAGTATGGCCCGGCCATTGCGTACGGGTATCGGGTTCTCGACCGCGTGCTGGCGCGCCTTTGGCGGCTGAGCGATGACAACACCGTCGTGATCATTGCCTCCGGCTTGGGGCAGCAGCCTTATGTGGTGGAAGAATTTCCAGAGGGACGTCCGATCGTCCGCGTCAAGGACATCAACCAGATCATGGCCTTGTGCGGCGTTTCGAACGGATGTATTGCCCTCTCCATGATGGCGCCGCAATGGAATTTCCGCATCGCCGATCCTGCCCTGCGGGCTCGGGCGGTCCAGGTACTCCGGAGCGCCTGGGTGGGCCCCCCCCAGACCCCGTTGTTCTACTTGGACACGATCGGCGACACGATCAACTTCAACGTCTGCCAAAAAATCTTCAAGCCGTGGGATCCGAAGGCCGTGTGCGTGTTTCCCGATGCGGGTGGCCAAAGCTTTCAACTGGGCGACCTCTGCGCCACCGACGATGCCACGCCCAAGGAGGGCTATCACGAGCGCGCGGGACTTGTGATCCTACGGGGTGCGGGGATCCGGCAAGGAGGCCACCTCGAAGCATGCACAAACCTGGATCTCGCACCCACGATGCTCCATCTCCTGGGACTGCCGATCCCCTCCTACATGAAAGGGCGCGTACTCGAGGAGGCCTTGGAGCGTCCCAGGACGCTTGCCGTGGTGTGACACCGCATTCACCCGAGCGCCCGGCGTGCAACGGAGGAAACGCGGGGCCACGAACGGCCTGTCGTGGCTCGGGATTCCTTCCGGCGAACCGATGGGGAAGGCATCCGGGACTACGTCGAGTGCGACCTCAACCCCAGAGGCTGGCAGTTCGCGTGTCTCTCACCAAGAGGAATCTCCCATGTTGAATCGGGTGCAAACGATTCGAATTGATTTGTGCAAGCACGCTCTCCAGACCCGTGGTTGGAGTCCCCGCCAGGGTCGTGTG
>JBGQLF010000205.1:0-10511 GCA_041499985.1 Gemmataceae bacterium | reverse complement strand
CGCGATGCTGCCATCATGAAAGCTGCGAGTCCGATCCAGCACATCACCAAAGAGTTACCCCCGGTACTCCTGATCGTTGGCGAGCGCGATTTTCCCATGCTGGAAGGTGATGCCAAGGGGTTTATCGAGAAGGCGCAGGGCTTCAACGTTGCGGCTTCCCTGTTCGTAGCCAAGGAGAGTGACCATATGGGCGTCGTCAAGTCTCTGAGTGAAGATAAATCCCCTGTTCTGGAACAGGTGCTGGCCTTCCTGAGCAAACTCAAAGAATGAAGCGCGTGGAAGGTCGGCGGGGTGTGCTGCGGTTCTTGCCGCTAGACGGCGGAGGTAGAGCATGCCTCTCGCTAATGCAGATTGGAATAAAGGTCCGCGTCCCCTTTTCGTCTTTTCGGGAGTCTTAGATTCTCCTCAGGCCGCGGGTGCCTCGGTGAACAGAAGAGCGGCATTGTTGCCCCAGAAACCAAGCGAATTGGACATCACCACGCGCAGCGGAGTCAGGCGGGCGGAGACTGGAACCACGTCCACCGGACAGTCCGGGTCCCGCTGCGTACAGGTGGCAGTCGGAGGGACGCACTGCCGTTGTAGGGCAGCGATGCTGATCACCGCTTCCAAGGCGGCTGCGGCCCCGAGACAATGGCCGGTGATCGGTTTCGTCGAACTGCACGGGACCTCGCCCAGGCGCTCTCCGAGCAGACGGCGCAGGGCGACCACTTCTAACCGATCGTTGAGCCGGGTGCCCGTGCCGTGGGCGTTGATGTAATCCACTTGTTCCGCCCTCAACCCCGCCATGGCCAAGGCCTGGGTCATCACTCGCAACAGTCCCTCGCCGTCCTTGGGCGGTGCCGCGTAATGGAAGTGGTCTGCGCCGAAAGCCCAGCCGGCCAATTGGGCGTGGACCGGTGTGCCGCGCCGGCGGGCCGAAGCCAGTGATTCCAGGACCACAAAGGCGGCGCCTTCGCCGATCACCGTACCGTTGCGGGTGGTGTCGAACGGCCGGCAAGCCTGACGGGGGTCGTCGTGCGAACCGAGGATGCCTATCGAGAGCAATTGCCGAATGATCACGTCCAGCAGGGGGGCATCGGCACCCCCCGCCAACATGATATCGGCTGTGCCCAGGAGGATCTGCTGTGCCGCCAGAGCAATGGCGTGAGCCCCTGAAGCGCACGTTGCGGAAACGGTCCAACAGGGCCCCCCGGCCTCGAACGCCATGGAAAGAGCCCCACTGAGGCTAGCCAGCGTGCTGTGCGCGCCGAGGGAAGGAGGTAGGCGGCGTCCACCACGCCGAACCAGCTCAAGCATTTCTGTCCACTTTTGCATCGGCCCACGCGAGGTACCGACGACGATTCCCAGGCGTGTGTGCTCGGGCCTCCTCTGGTCCAGCCGGGCGTCCGTGAAGGCCTGACCGGCGGCCTGCAAAGCCAGTTGGACGCAGCGGTCCATCTTGTCTTGGTCGCGCCTGGACTGCTCCCCTGGGTCTAGCTGCGCTACGACACAGGCGGGTATGGACGGACTGCCGGCAACACTCGCGTCCGCGAACCGGACGGCGGGCGAACGCCCGCCTGCGACGTTCTCCCAGAGGGTTGTGGGGCAGTCGCCCGCGGCAGAGATGACTCCCATGCCTGTGACGACGATGCAGTCTGGTCTGCTGCCCGGTGCGGTGGTGGTCAGGTTCATAAACTGGTCCCTACACTTTCGGCAACTGCCCGGTTCGGGTTGAGCGTACGGCTCGAAAAACAGTAGAGCAACTCCGGACTACACTGTTCCGGCTCTGCGTGCAGCACGGGGAGAAACTCGTGGAGCAAATGGGAGCAGGCCGAGGCGTGCCGGCACTTGTCAGCCACCCAGGCGTCCGGAACCGGGTTGCCAAAATGGATCTGCACGCCCAGGGGACGGGTCGCTCGAATTAGACACGGGACGACGATGGCCTTCGCTCGTGCGGCCAACCGAATGGCCCCGGTAGCCATGCGAAAGGAGAAATCTTCCCCTTGGACGCGTACTTGGCGGCCGCGGTCACTGTCGACGGCGATGAGGAGCAGCCGTTGTGGCCGCAAGAAGGCCCACACCCGACTGATCTCGCTGTAGTCCAATGAGTGCGGGACACCGGCCAGGCCGCTGGCGTGGTCACTCAAAGAATTCAGGTAAGCGCGGAAGCCGGAACGATGATCCAGGCGATCCGCCACAACTGCGGCCACCGGCAGTCCACGGGCTCGCAAGCAGTAGTGCAGAACTCGAAGTGGCCCGAAGTGTAACACCGCCAGGATAACAGGGCGACCTCGGGCACAGGCCCGTTCCAACTGCTCGATGCCCGTGTACTGGCAGGGCGATTGCCACCGTGCCGTCTGAAGTCGGTCCGGCCAAAGTGCAAGCGATTTCGTCAACTGCAACTGGGTTCGCCGCCGCCACAGGCGCCACCTCCACGCGGGTCGTGTCAGAGCGGGGCGCAAAGAGACGGGAAGCCAGTCGAAGGCCCGGGAGACTCGCTTCATGGCCGCCAGTTCCCACCCTGCGACGAGGGCCGCGGCCAGCCAGAACAGAAACCGCAGGCAGCGGCCGGGGAGGAAGAGTTCTAACGTCCGCAGAGAGTGCAGAAGGAGCCATCCAACAACCAGTTCGATAGCTCGGCTTCTCATCTCATCGGCTACCTTCACGCCATCTCTGCTGGCTTCGCCGTCCAGGGCGCAAAACAAACTGCCACAAGGCGCTTCTCTTAAGGAGTCTGGTCCAAGCCGAGCAAAGAAGGCGTGGTGTCGTAAGGAGCAAAAGGGATGCCCGATACGTTCGGGATCTGGCTTTTTCAGGACGCATTACTTAACTAGTTGATGCCACGGCAGTTGCGACGGAGGCGGCCGGCGGGAACAACAGGGAATTGGTTAAGGGATCGTATCTGGGTATACGGTTGGTGTTAACATATGTTAACGCGGTGGCTCATGTTCCCAAGTTGCTGCATAGCTCTTGCCGCCGACCCCGCAATGTCATTAACAAGTACCGGCTTGTGCCATCGCTAAAGTCTTTGCCATCTTATCTTTAAGGATGGTTCCCATCTTGAGGATCTTTGGTGGGCCGGGTGGTTTATGGTCTTGGCGTCCCGGCCAACGGCGCCGGATCTTGCTGGAGCGCTGGTGGCGGTCGTGCCAGCGGGCTTGCGCCAGACGGTCGAAGTAGGTCTGGGCTTGCCGCGGACCCAAGTACATCCCGGTGACGTTGCGGATTTCGGCTCGAATCTCCAACAGCACTTTGCGGGCACTGGGCAGCACGACCTTGCTCGTGGACGTGGTTGGCAGCGCCAGGGCACCTTGGGCCACAGGTCCCGAAAAGTGTACGCGGACCTTTATTGAATTTATTGGCATAAAGGTCCGCGTACCCTTTTCGGAACTTTTCGAGATTTTTTCCGAGAGAGCAGGAATAGCTGGATTGCCCCGAAGTCGGCGACCGACGAGGCAAGTACAATAAAACAAGCCTGACTCACAGAGGAACCGGAGGAAGCTCAAGGCCCCTACGAAACGCCGCTACAGCAAAGAGGAGTTCGCCCGCCGTGGGGACGCGCTCGTCCAGAGCAAGGTTCGCCCCAATCTGGCGGCGGCCGACGAGGACAAGTTCGTCGCCATCGACATCGAGACGGGCGAATACGAACTGGACAAGAATGAGATGAAGGCGGCTGACCGGCTGCGTAAGCGTGTTCCCGACCCCCAAATCTGGTTGGTGCATGTGACCTTGGGCTATCTTCATCGCTTCGGCGGACAGGGCGTGCGAGGCCAGCCAGGATTGTCGGAATCGTCCGGAGGCGCGAACCGCTGATCCGGCTGACGATCCGCGGCTTTCGCGGGCGTCAGCAAGAGATCGAAGCAGTAGTCGATTCGGGTTACACCGGCTGGCTCACGTTGCCCCCCACAGTGATAGCTGCCCTCAACCTGCGCTGGCGAACCTTCGGCCGTGGTACCTTGGCGGATGGAAGCGTCCGCTTGTTCGACGTTTATCAAGCGAAGGTCGTGTGGGACGGCCGTGCGCGCTCCGTTTTCGTGGATGAATTCGATGCGACCCCGTTGCTGGGAATGGCCCTGTTGAGAGGTTGCGAGTTGAAAATGCAGGTGCGCGCACGGGGCAAGGTGACGATCAAACGGCTTCCCCGGAAGTAAAGCCATGGACTTGGACACGAACAAGATCGACGATGCGGTACTTGCTTTGTTGTATCTCGGGCTTCACAACGGAGCCCGAGCGTGGAAGGGCTTTGACTCGGATGCCATGGGAGGGAAAAAGTGTCAGGAACCGATTTCACAGATCGCAATTGAGTTCTTGACACCTTTTCAATCCCCGGGGCTATGAGCAGCATCCCAGATTGGCATCGAGAAGTCGCAGGCCACCCATGCAGCAGCCTCACGGATCCGGCCAGGAAAATCCTTGCAGTCGCCACGCAGGGAAGCCACAATAAGCCGTCGCTATCCAGATCAGCAGGCGATCCCTGGGAGGAAGAATGGCCGAGGCAGCGTTGCCCCCACTGCTCCGACCGAAAACGAGTTGGTTGGTCGTGTTGTGAGAAGCGCGTCCCGCGCAGGCTCCGCATCTCGCGAGGATGGTTCGCGTCCTGACTGCGGCCGGCCGGTGGGAGTTTCCAGTCCCTCAGCCTTGTTCGTGTGGGAGATGTCATGTTCACCTCTGCTGTCCGCCCCGCTCGTCGCGGCTTTACGCTGATCGAGCTGCTGGTCGTTATCGCCATCATTGCCGTGCTCATCGGGCTGCTCCTGCCGGCGGTGCAGAAGATCCGTGAGGCCGCCAACCGGATGAGCTGTTCCAACAATCTCAAGCAAATCGGCCTGGCCACGCACAACTACCACGATGTCAACAGCGCGTTCCCGCCGCTCCGCATCGCCGGCAGTGAGGGCTGGGCGACTTACTTTGTCCTGATCATGCCCTATATGGAGCAGGGGGCCGTTCAGAATACCTGGGACCTCACCAAGAGGTACGTGCAGCAATCCGTCGTGGCGCAGCAAAGCCCGGTCAAGTCCTATTACTGTCCCAGTCGGCGAGGCCCCACGCTTAGCACTGCGGAGAATTGGTATGTCAATGACTCCTGCCCTCCACCGGATCCGAAACAAGCAGGGTGCGGCGGCGAGGCCTTGCAACCGCGGTTTAGCGCGGCGAATAATCCGCCGGGGGCCGTGGGAGACTACGCCGCCTGCGTCGGTGACATGCGCGGCATTGCCAACAACCCCAACAGCGAGAATTGGTTCAACATCAGCAGCAACGGGGCGATCATTATCGGCAATCCGACGCCTGCCCCCTCCTCCAGCCCTGCCCCTCCCGCTCAGATTGTAACGAGCTTCACCAGCAACACGAAAATCTCCAGCATCAGCGATGGCACCAGCAACACGTTCCTGGCGGGGGAAAAGCACGTGCCGGTCGGCATGTTCGGCCGCCTCAAGGTGGGAGACGGTCCGTTGTACAGTGGCGCCTGGACCTGCTTCGCAGGCCGTATCGCCGGCATCGAGGATCCCTTGGCTCAGGGCCCGAACGACGTGTTTCCCAGCGGCGGCGTCGTGGATGGCATTTATGCCCGGAAGTTCGGGAGCTACCATCCCGGTGTCTGCCAGTTCTTCTTCTGTGATGGCAGCGGCCGGGCGATCCGAAACAATATCGACTCCGTCAACCTGCGCCGGCGGGCCGTGCGCAACGACGGGGAGGTCCTCGCGCTAACGGATTGATCTCCAGGCTGTCCCGGAGTGTCTGGAATCCACCGTCACACGCCTGCGAAGGAGCTATGCCATGGCGCGCTTATCCCGCGGCTCACAGAGATGGTGCGGCCCCACGGTTGTCCTGTTCCTCATCGCTTTCCTGGTCGGCTGCGGAAGCGATATCTATCCCGTCGAGGGCAAGGTGGTCTGGAAGGATGGCTCACCGGCAAAGGAGCTGAAGAACAGCCTCGTGTTCTTTAACCTGGCCGAGAAGCAGACCCGGGCCCAAGGCCAAGTCGAGGCCGACGGCTCCTTTCACCTGACCACGAACAAACCGAACGATGGGGCGCTGGCCGGCGAGCACGATGTCCTCATCATCGAGGTCGCCCGCAAACACCTGGGTGGTCCCGACGGCAGCGCCCTGGCTCCCGGGGCGATGGACTCGCGTTTCTCCGACCCGAGGACATCCGGCCTGAAAGCCACGGTCAAGCCCGGCACCAACCCGATCACGCTGACTGTCGAGCGTTATCGGCGCCCTTAGGCCGCGCAACAATATATCGAAGCTGTTGGAGTCCCGCCTTCAGGCGGTGGCCGGTCGGTTTCCCGCCCCGGTCCGCCCAAGCCGCCTGAAGGCGGGACTCCAACAGCGGGAGGATAAGAGGGAGTTCCGCATGAGATGTTGGCGCCGCCGTGCTTGGGGTTTGGCTTCTGCCCTCGGTGTCGTGCTGGCGCCCATACTTGCCAGTCCCGTATCCGGCCAAGATGCCAAGCCATCAGGCAAACAACCTTCGCGGCCGGCGGTCGAGAAAGATATGGCGTATGCAGAGGGGAGCGACCAGCAGCAGCTCGATCTCTACCTCCCCCAGAAGAAGGGGTTCACCACCATCGTCTTCACCTACGGCGGCGGCTGACACGCGGGGAGTCGCAAGTCCGTCACGCCGATCGGCGAGCGACTCCAGAGCCTTGGCTTCGGCTGTGCCCTGCTCAGCCATGATGGCGGCCCGGTCCTCTGCTGCGTTTAGGAATGCAGAGCCACGCAGGCACCGGGTCGAAAAGCTTGTGCTAGAGTTGTTCGTAGCTTCCAGTCCTTCTTGTAGCGGGGCGCCGTCATGTCCGATCAGACGCTTGCCGATGCGGTCTTGCTCGTCGCGGCCTTCCTCGGGACCGCGTGGGTGCTCACGCCCATGGTGATGTTTGCACTGGGGCTGACACGTTTCCGGATCTTGGTCTCGGAAGAGCCTTCGGCGGCCGAACCGACGAACGACGACCCAGACTACGAACGGCGCTATCGGCAGTTTCGGGAGTTAGGGTTCCTCCCGATCGGCACGACGATCGAAACCTGTTGGTTCAGCAACCCGATCAAATGGTATCGCCAGTCGCTGCGCCCCTTACGGTGGCTGGCAACGCCGGATGGGCGTTTTCTGGCAAGCTTTCATCGCCTCCTGCCGACGGAACCGGTTCGGTTCGGCATCGTCACGCTCCTTTCCGACAGCGGCATGGTGCGCACGACGTGCCCCGGCGTCGGGAAAGACCGTCTCGAGGGGAACCGGCTGCGCATCGAGGTGTCCAGGGTCGAGCCGGCCGAGCTGTTCGCCCGGCACCAGGAGCACGTGGCCGCCTTCTCCCAGTCGCGCGGCCTGGCCGTGAAGCAGGCGACGTTGCCGGCTGCGGCTGCCCTGGAGGAAGTGCACACCCGCCATCTCTTGCCCAAACTCGGCGTGACGTTATACCGCATTCCGTTCTCGTTTTTCGTCTTGCCTACCCTCGTAGCCGTGGCCGTGGCCGCCCGGTTTGGGTTGCCCCGTGGGGATTGGCACACCTGGGCCGGCGCCGCCTGTGTCGGCACGGCGGCCTTTGCCCTGTTTCGGCACGTGGCGTTTCCGCGCTTGTTTCGCCGAGCCGTTGAGCGCAGAAGGGCGACGCCAGCCTAAGAAGATAGCCGCCGTCCCCATCGCGACACGGACCGTGTCACAACCACCGGGCGAAGAACCGGCAAGCCACCTCGGCCATTTCCTCCTTCTTCACCGCCATCTCGTTCACCTGGTCGAGGCCGATCAGATGCAGATGGAGGCCCGGTGGATGCTGGTCTCGGTGCGGCGTGTCGGCTGCCACTGCTGCCTGCGCTAGTGCCCCGAGCGTGGTTTTGGCGGAGTCAGCGATCTCGATCACGACCGGATCGGAGAAGTAGCGTGGCTCCTTGCCCGGTTGGATCGCCGCGGCATTGAATTGGATGCCGGGCACTTTGCCGAGGGCGGTGCGCAGCTTTTTGGCAGCTTCCTCATTGGCCACGCCTCGGAGGCTCACCGTGATTGTGGTAGGTTGTGGCTCCTCGGCGAACGCCCAGGTGCTGAGAAGCAGGCTCAATCCGCGAATCGAAAAGGTGTCAAATCGAAAAGGTGTCAAAATCGAAAAGGTGTCAGGAACCGATGCTCCGTATCGGTTCCTGGCACCTTTTCGATTCCCGCGGTTCCTGACACCTTTTCGATTCCCGCTCGGGCGCAAGGTTGGCCTTCCGTCTTGTTGGAACAAATACTACAACCGGCAAGGTTCCCATGTCTTTTCAAAACACCGGCGGTGGACCCCCGCATCCTTGTCGACTTGTGCGGACCCCAGTTGCTGCCTCGGACTGGGCTCAGCGAGCATTACGGGTGGAGCTTTCGCATGCTCTTGTTCACCATGCTGTGCAGAACCCGGAAAGGTCCGGCCCATGCCATCCTTCTTGTCGGGGCGGCGCTCCTCCTGAGCGGCGTGGCGCGCAGTCAGGAAGTCCAGCCTCCAGTAGACGATGCGAAGGCCCGAATCGAGCAGCTCGAAAAGGAGGTCCAGGCGCTCAAGGCGACGCTGCAAAATCAGGCGGGTGCGCCGCCCCAGCCAGCCGTGCCACTGCCGCCGCCAGAGCTGGACACAGCAGCAGTCAAGAAAATCATCGATCAGTGGTCGAGGGAGAAGGAGGCGAAGGAACAAGAGCAGAAAAAGGCCGAGGATGAGAAAAAGAAGCAAGAGGGCTCCGTGGTTGGCGACGACCTCAAGTTCAACGTGAACTGGGATTCGGGCGGTTTGCGGTTCAAGACCACGGACGAAGCGTTCAGCATTCACCTCGGTGGGCGTCTCATGACGGACGAGGTCTGGTGGACCCAGTCGCCCAACCTGCGCCGGTCCCCCACGCAACCTGCCAACTCGCCTCTGGGCCTCAGCACGGGCGTTGGGCCAGGCATCGGTGATTTGCAAGACGGTTTTTTTGTCCGCCGAGCACGTCTCATGGCGGACGGAACCATCTTTCAGACGATCGAGTACAAGGTCGAGTTCGATTTCGAGAACTACAACAATATCGCGTTTGATGAATCGTACGTCGGCGCCAGGGACCTGCCGATCATCGATACCGTCCGCATTGGCCAGACGCACGTGCCGTTCGGCCTGGAAGCCTATACGAGCAGCCGGTTCCTGCCGATGCTCGAGAGGTCGCCGTCTTTTGACGCGTTTTATCAGGAATTCGCCCCCGGTATCTTCACCGACACGACTTTCTTTGATCAGCGTGTAACCAGCCAGCACATGTTTCACCGCATCGACAATTTCAGCCAGTTCAATGGAGCCTCGTTTGGCGACGGGAAGTACGCCTACTCGGGCCGCGTTAGCGCCCTACCGTGGTACGAGGACGATGGCCGCTGTCTGCTCCACCTGGGCCTGGCCTACCAGTGGCGTAAGGGTTCGCCCCCCCTCGACTTCAATGGTGGCACGATCCTGTCCTCGACGCCGCCCGCCAGCGTCACCGGCAACACCGACCTCCTTCGCTTCCGCACTCGCCCAGGCGTGCGCGACGCCGTCGGTCTCCAGGGCAACGGAGCGCGCGTGGTCGATACCGGCAATATCATTGCGGAGGACGTGCAGTCGGTGAACGGGGAATTCCTGTGGTACTGGGGCCCGCTGTGGGTGCAATCCGAGACGTGCCTGGCCCACGTCGATAATGTCGTCTATCCGGCCTTCAGCAGCGCCACCCGACGGAACGACCTGAATTATTACGGCACTTACGTCCAGGTCGGCTATTTCCTGACCGGCGAGAACCGCGGCTATGACAAGCGCATGGGCAAGTACGATCGCGTCCGACCTTTGGAGAATTTCTTCTTAGTCCGCGATGAGAACGGCCGCATGCAATACGGCCTGGGCGCGTGGGAAATCCTCTATCGCTACGGCTACGTCAATCTGAACGACGATCTCGTACAAGGGGGCACCTATGGCGAGCACACCCTCGGTCTGAATTGGTACTGGAACTCGAACATCAAGTTCCAGTTCAACTACATCAATGGCCAGCGTCTCGTGCCCGCAGGGGCCGTGAGCGGAAACGTCCAGGGCTTTGGTCTCCGGGCTGCCCTCGAATTCTGATCAACCCCAGAGAGGATGGAACTCATGAGCTTCTCCCACGTGGCCGTCCTTACGATAGTCACCGGGCTTGCCGCGACTAGCTCGGGGCTGAAGGCGCAGCAACTGGACGCAGGTAGCTCTCCCCAGAACTGTAAAGTCTGCATGAGCGAGCCCAAGCCGAATTCCCGGACGGTTTACGTCTGCAAGAAGGAGGAATACTGCCTGCCGCGCTGCGATGTGTTCTCGTTGTTGAGCCGTCAAGGCGGCTGCGCCGAAGGCTCCTGTGGAAACTTGAAGGTCCGGCATCGCCTGGTCGTAAAGAAGGTCCCTGACTGCGACACCAAGCAATGCGTACCGCGTTACCTACCGGTGGGAGGCTCCAGCGAGTGCGCACCTCCTGGACACAGTCGCTAGTGCAGGATCAAGGGAGCTGTTGTTGACCGTAGCCACAAGCATCCTCGCTTGTGGCTACGGTCAACAACACGTCGTTTG
>JBGQLF010000204.1:0-10534 GCA_041499985.1 Gemmataceae bacterium | reverse complement strand
GCAAGGGGCCACCACCGCTGAGACCGTCGAATTGCGAGAAGGGGTTGATGGTCACCGCGCCATTGCTGCCGACCAGCCCGCCGATGACTTTGGAGCTCTGGCCAAGAGTGGTCCCCGAACTGCCAAAGACTGCGAAACTCGTCACCGGATCAGCCCAGGCGACGGGCGCTACCGCCAGGAGAAGACCCACCACCAAAACAAATGTTCGCTTCATACGACCGCTTCCCCGCTGAAAAGATTGGCATCCCAAGGCGTCAGCCGTACCATCGTATCAGTGTGCTAATTGTTGCCAGAACGTAAATGATGCGCCAAGGAAATTTTTCCGGAATGTATTTCATGAGTGGGCTGCTCAACCGCTGGAGCTGCCGCCAACGCCTCCTTTCGTTTGGAGGACAGAAAAAATCGGCAGGGTTTGATTGTCTTCGTGAAATAACATTTGACATGAGCGAAAAAATCGGCAGAATCAAATAATTCACGTACGCCGATTGGCAGTTGCCTAATCCCCACTGCCAAGGTTTTGGCGCCACGGACAGCGCCAGAACCAATACCGTACCTGGTAAGGAAAAAGCTACTTCGGTTCAGGACGTTGACTCTGCCCAAGGAGACGTACGACTAATAGCTTTGTTGACGGATTGCCGATTCAGGCGCCTGACAATTCCCCCCATTGCGCTTTGTTGTCTTCCTTGCCTGATCTGGGATCTGACGTTCGTGCTGGTGAGCGTGGCAGGAGATTCGCTCCAATCCTCTGCTCCGTCCAGTACGTCCAGATCTGGACACCGTCTTGTTCAAGGCTCTGACTGCATATGGTTTGGCGGTGGTAGCTACGCCTCAGGCTTCTCCGCGTCGGGGATGCCGCGCACGGCGCATGTTCACGGCCGGAGGAGTAGAGCCTAGCGTTGACCGCTGCGCGCCGGATTTCTACGGAACGCGGAGCACGCGAGAAGCAAGGCAAGGCATCAGAGGAAAGGTTTCCCCGGAACCTCTTGAGGACTCGTAGTGGGTTTCATCGCCCTGTCTGTTTTCTTGTGGAGACATTGTTATGAGCCAGAGAAGTCGGAAAAGTCGCGTTCATTCTTTGCAACGGACCTTGAGCATCGAGGCCCTGGAAGAGCGTACGCTTTTGACCGTGTCGAATGGCATCGTGCTCGCAGGTCTGAACCCGTTCACCGGGTTACTCACGGTGCAGGGGGATGCCGGGAACAACTCGGTTGTGATTGCTCCCTCATCTACTCCCGGGAATATCAGTGTTTCCGGAGTGCCCTTTACGTCGGTGAATTCGGTGAGATCCGTCAACTTCCCCCTCGCTGCCGCGACGGGTAGCGGGGTGAACTTTTTGAACGGCAACAACAACTTGAGCGTCGCGGGCTTGAACCTTCCCGGCAATCTCGCCGTCAACGCCGGCACGGGTGTGAATACCTTTTCCGTGGCCAATTCCAGTGCCAACTCGGTGACGTTCAACACAGGTAACGGTGGCAACGCGATCAACTTGAACAGCGTCAAAACCGGCGCGGTTGCGATTACCACCGGCACCGGCCCCAGTACCGACTCGATCAATCTGAATGGCGTTACGGTCGGTACGGCTGCGATCAACTCCGGCGCCGCCAATGCCAACATCGGCATCTCCGGGCAAACTATCGGAAACCTGTCCGTGAACGCCGGCGCCCCCGGGCAAGCCGGAGCTCCTGCGGTCAGCGTCAACAACAGCGTGATTGGGAAAGCGAACATCAATGTGACCGGCGTCGCACCGGCCGGCAGCGCCTCGACGGTCAACCTGAGCAATCTCACGATCACCTCCAACGCGGCCAACGCAGCGGGCAACGTGGGCGGCGTCGCTCCCTCGAGCCTGAACGTGCAGGTGGGCAGTGGCACACCCGGCGTCCCCACCTCGTACAATGTCACGCTGTCGAATCTGGTATTCAATACGGGCTCACCGAGTGTCCTGAATAACGGTTCCGCGAGCATTCACCTGGGCAATGCCGCTGTCCCTAGCGACGTCACCCCTCCCTCGACACTCAACGTGTCCGGGCTCTCGGGGGCCAATAATCTGAGCATTAGCGCCGGCCAAAATGTGGACACGGTCGCCCTCAACAGCATTGCGGTAAACTCGCTGCACACCACGGTCGGTAACAACAACACCAACTTCAGCCTGACCAACGCCAATGTCGCCGGACCCGTTCACTTGTCGTTCGGCGCTAACGCCGGCAATGTCTCCGTGACCAACGTCACGACTGCGGTTACCCCTCTGGACCTCGCGCTGGGGCGGCCTGCTGACATGACCCTCAACTTTGGCGCCAACCCGGGAAGCGTTGCATTGAACGGTCTCAATGTGGGTCGCAATCTAAGCGTGGGTTCCGGCGGTTCCAGCGGTGATGGCGGCCTCATGTTGGCGGCCACCAATGTCACGGTTGGCCAAGATCTGAACTTGAACACGACCTCGGGCAATAACCCGGTTTTGTTGGGCACGGTCAACGTGGCCAACCAACTGTCCGTGGGACTCGGCACGGCGGGTGGCAGTTCCCTGGGCAATAACACCGTCGTCGCCAGCAACGTGACGTCGGCCTTCGGTTCGATCACCGGCGGGGCGACCGGATCCAGCAATGTTTTCTGGAATGTGGGCGGCAACTCCGGGTTCTTTGTGAACAACTTCGGGAACTTCATCACTGGTCCTGCTACGGCTTGAGTGGAATGATTGAAAGGTTGAAGTGGAGTGCCCGGCCCGTGTCCAGCACGGGGAAAGGGCACCGCTCCTTCAAAGGCCATGCCTACGCTCTCCTCACGTGGGCATGGCCGAGCGATCACCCTGGGATGCTCTGGCCAGGTCGCAGTCGCACGACCTGGCCTGGGTTCCGATCCGAGGCCTGAAAAACGCAGCGGCCCACGAGCGTAACTCGTGGGCCGCTGCGTTTCGTTGAATGCTCGTATGGGAGAAGCAGATTGGCTACGGGGCGTGCAGCTGCTTCGCCAGTTCCGCGAAGGTTTGCTTGAATTCCTTTGGCCCGTAGTTATCGATCTTTTGCAGCGCTTCGGGCAACTTCTCCAATATCTTCACTTTCTGTGTGGCCGGGAGTTCCAGCTTTAATTGGTCGTTCAAACTCTTCAGTTGCTGCTGGATCTGGGCATCCTTCGCCGGCTTGGGACTTAGGTCCGAATAGATGATCTGGAACGCCCAGGCGAACTCCCGAGCCGTGTCGTAATCCGGCGTCTGCGATTGGACGAGCTGGCACAGCTGGTCCAGCAGGCTTCGGGCGGCCGCCTGATCGTACTTGGCCCCGGCCACGTCGGCGGCCAGCTTGTTGGCCCAATCCGCCACTTCTTGAGCCGCAGCCGCCACATCCTCGGGTTTGCCAAACGGCTGGATATCGAATGCCTGATGTAGCTTCGCAAGCTTCTCCTTTAGCGGCGCCTCGTCCTGGTTGACGTGTCGCATCCCCAGGCGGACCAGGGCCAGCGGCCACTCGCGCGGTTGCGGACGCCCCGGTTTGCTGGGGAAGCCACGCTCTTGCCGCCAGCTTGGTCGCTTCAGCTCGTGATGGCAGGCATAGCAGTCAAACTGAGCCACATTGAGCACGCGCTTGTCCGTCTCAGGTGCCTTTGCTGCCTCCTGGGCTTGCGTCGCCAGCAGATGCATGGCGTCACGCAACGAGGCAGCCCCGCTAACCACCACGAGCTGGGTCCGTTCGAGCGTCCCGGCCTTGTAATCAAGCAGTTTCTTGGCCTCGTCGGACTTTTCGCTCAGGTACTGCCAGTGCTTCGGCATGACATCACTGAACTTGGCCATTTCGATGCCCGGAAGCGGCGGATGCCCCGCGGCATACATCTCATGGGTCACGACCTTGCCTTCTTCCGTGTTCCCGATATGGCAGGAGACACACAACTTCGTCCGCTTGGCCGGGTCCCATAGATCGGTCATGCCAAACTTGGTCTCTTTATCCGTCCGCGTCATTTTGCGCCACGCGGGACGGCGAGGCCCTCCATGAAAATCGACCCATTCCAGGAACGCCCCATGGCAAGCCACACAACTGACGCCGTCTTCCAGCTTGAAACCGTTTTCCTGGCTGCTTTTAGCCAATTCCTTGTCCTCGATGTAGACGCCGTGGCAGCCAATGCAACTTTTCTCATTGGCAACATCGAGCTTGAGGATCTTGCCCATGTTCTTGGCGCGCTCTTCCTTGAGCACGTTGTAGGCGTTCTTGTGCTTGTCTTCCTTATCCCAGATCTCCGCCTCGATGCAGCGACACAAAAGCGGGGGAGCGCCAGGGGGAGGCTTGGTGTGACAGTTGACACAGGCCGAGACGCCGAAATAACCCGGAGTCGGCCCCCCCGCCTGCGCCCCGCCCTTGGACTGGCCGCCCCGGCTGCTAGCGAGGCCCCAGGCCAGCACGGCACATCCCAGCAGGCCCGCGCCGAACAGTAGTTTGCGTGCAGAAAATGTTGCCATGATCGTCGTCCTACCTGCGAAGACGGTCAGAGAACCGTGGTTATGGCTCGAGCTGGTGTTGAACCGCTTTCAACTTCTCTTCGAACATCTTGGCGTCAAACTTCTGTGGGCTGTCAATTCCCGGGGGAAACTCCAGCGGCTTGACCAGGGCCCGGATCGAAGCCCGTAACTGCGGATTGCGCGCCGCCGGCTGGACGTCGCCCAGCGCCTGGTACATCGCCGCGATCGCCAGATAGTGTTGCGCCGCCTGATCCCAACTCGTGGCCGCGGCCTTCTCATCCTTGGCGAAGCCGGCGAGCAGGTTGCGCAGGGCAACGGGGTTGTCGTAGCGGGCCTCGCGCGACCGTCCCAACCACTGGCCCAGCTGCTGCGCGACCTCGTGAGCCTGCTGCCCAACCTGCTTCCGATCAGGATATGGCTTCCGCATCTCATTCGCCAGGTCTCCGAGTCGAGCGACCACGATCGCATCACTTCCCGACGCTTGCATCGCCAGCGCCTTCGGCAGCAGCGACAGGTACCAGGTGTTCCACGGGAACGAACCCGGCACTTTCGTGTCGTAGCCGCGCGCTTGCCGCCAACTCGGGTCATTCAAGCCGTGATGGCAGGCGAAGCAATCGTACTCGGAAAACTCCGGCCAGGGCAATTTCTCGTTGCCTGCGCGGGACTCGAGTAGCGCCAGCGCCGCTTTCGCCGAAGCGACCTGGCCCATGGCCCAGGCTCGCCCCTCCAAGTCCGGATAGCGTTCGTGTTCTTTCGGTTCGCTCCAGTGCTTGGGGATGTTGGCCAGGTAGGCACTGTATTCGAAATTGAGGCGCGGATGCCCCGCGGCGATCAGGTCATGGTTGACCTCGCGATCCGGGGCACCGACATGACACTCCACACACGCCTGGGCGCGGGCAAAGAGATCCTTCGTGGGGCGGAAGCCCAGGGCGGCCTTGTCTGCATCGCTCTTGAACTTCCAATCGGCCACGTAATGCGTCGTCAGCCATTTCTGGGCCGGCCCATGGCAATTCTCGCAGCTGACGCCGTCGATGAGCAGATCGTGATTCTCCGGCGCCACCTCCAGGGCATGGCACTTCAGGCACAGCAAATCCTTCTCCGGCCGGGCCCCGGCCACATCTTTCAGCTGGCGGAAGTTTTTCTCGATGATCTTGGAGCGGTAATCGTACAAGACGGCGTACGCTTGGGCGTGCGCATCATACGCCTGCCAGGTGGTGTACTCGCTGCCCTTGCTGCCCTTGGGACCATTGCGGTTGTGGCAGGCCATCGAGGCACACGAAGCGACACCGACATACTGCAAGTCGGGCGCGAATCCCGTGGTCCGATCAGCAGGGCCTGGCGCCACGCCGATGACGGGAGAACGGGGCCATACAATCCACACGCTTACCGCAACTGCGGCCGCGAGCATCAGACGTCCGTAGCGTGGCTGCATCACGATCCTCTCCCACGCGTTGAAGGATCCGAGGTTGCTGAGGGTTTGCTCGATTCTCTTGGGCGTCGCCGGCGTTGGCTGTCCCCGAAAGGGTGCATCATCACTCGGCAATGGGTCCGCTGTCAAGGACCCTTCCGGCCTTTCCCGGGCGCGGGCAGCCTCCGTGCCTGTCGATGGGGGCAACGCGGCCCTTTATCTTGTGATAAATGTACCTCACAATTCGCCGCCGATCGAAGAAAACCTGCACGGCCGGGTGCTCGTGGAGGGCCGTGTGCGTCACCAGGCGACGACCTTGCCGGTCGTGCAGGGGGAAGCATGGGAGCAGCAGGCTGCGAGCGCACCTCCCGGTCTCCGCTGGTGTCGCGTGAGATAGAAGTCTACAATCCTGTAAAAGCGTTGGACAGGCTCGAAGGCTCCCAGCGCGTTACCTCCGACAAGCTTTGCCGGGGTCATCTGCATGGACACCCTCGCTCAGGGAAGCGGTATCCTGTTCACCGATCCCTCGGCCAACGGCGCCCGGGAATACTTCGCCCACAAGCCCCGAGCGCTCACGGATAAGTTGACAACGGTGCCCGAGGCCGTGCGCCGGCTGGTTGGCGATGGCGAGTACCTGGCCATCGGCGGCTTCGGCGCGGATCGTCTGCCGACGGCGGTCGTGCACGAAATCCTGCGTCAGGGGAAGCAAGACCTGAGCTTTGCCGGCCATACCGCGACACACGACTTTCAACTCCTCTGTGCCGGCAATGGCATGGGCCGGGGCAAGACGCTGACCCGTGTGGATATCGCTTATGTGATCGGTCTGGAAGCCCGGGGGCTGTCGCCTCATGCTCGCCGTGTCATGGAATCGGGCGAAGTCACGTTCACGGAGTGGACCAACTATACGCTGGCGGTACGGCTCAAGGCGGCGGCCATGGGGCTGTCGTTTCTGCCGGCCCGTTCCATGCTCGGCACGGACACGTTCCGCCACAGTGCCGCCCGCGTGATCGCTTGCCCTTTTACCGGGGAACGCTTGTTGGCTCTGCCAGCCCTGTATCCCGACGTGGCCGCCGTCCATGTGCACGAAGCCGACTGCTACGGCAATTGCCGCATCCGTGGCACCACAGTCGCCGATCTCGATCTCGCCCGCGCGGCCAAGAAACTGATCATCACCTGCGAACGGCTCATCCCCAACGACGAGATCCGCCGTGAGCCGACGCAGACGGTCATCCCGTTTTTCTGCGTCGATGCTGTCTGCGAAGTGCCCTATGGCAGCTATCCGGGGAATATGCCCTATGAGTATTTCTCGGACGAAGCGCATCTCCGCCAGTGGCTGGAAGCCGAACGGGACCTCGAGACATTGCGGCAATTCCTCGACACGTATGTATATGGCGTCGCCAACTTCAACGAGTATCTGCATCGCTGTGGCGGCCTCGAGCGCATGCAGCAGCTCCGCCGCCAGGAATTCCTGCTGCATCGCAAAGGGTAACCGCTTTTTGCATCCATGCGGACAAGGAGGTTTGCGGTGCTCGCCTATAACTCCATGGAACTGATGATCTCTTGTGCCGCGCGGCTGCTTCAGGATGGCTGCACGGTGGCGGTGGGGACCGGCGTTCCCTGCGCCGCCGCCATGCTGGCGCAGCGCACGCATGCGCCGCATCTCGTGATTTTTTTCGAGGCGGGTGGAGTCGCGCCGCAATTGCCGACCATGCCGATTAGTGTCGGCGATTCACGCACGTTTTACCGCGGCTTGATGGCAACCAGCATGGCGGACATCATGGAAACCTGCCAGCGCGGCCTGATGGACTACACCTTTCTGGGCGGGGCGCAAATCGACGCCTACGGCAATCTCAATTCGACGATGATCGGTACGGAATACACTCGGCCTCGGGTCCGTTTCCCCGGCAGCGGTGGAGCCAACGATCTGGCGTCCTTGTGCTGGCGGACGCTGGTCGTGACCCATCACGATCGCCGGCGGTTCGTCAACCAGCTCGATTTCCTGACGACGCCCGGCTACCTGACCGGTCCGGGAGCGCGCGAGGCCGCTGGTCTACCCCCAGGCACGGGACCTTATCGGGTCATCACCGATCTGGCTGTCCTGGGATATCAGGAACGCACCAAGCGGATGGAAATCCTCAGCCTGCACCCGGGAATCACGTGCGACCAGGTGCAGCAAGCTACTGAATTTGAGCTGAGCGTGCACGAACCGTTGACCACGACGGCTCCGCCGACCGAACTAGAGTTGCAGATCCTGCGCGACGAAGTAGATCCGCATCGGTACATTCTCGGACGATAGGTTGGCAAGAGAGGTGCGACGTGGATCGCGAGGCGTTCTCGGCCAAGCTTTGGCTCCAATCGGTTGCGCTGGGTCGCAACCTCGGGTTTCGGGCGCACGAGCTACGGCATATCCAAGCCCTTGTGGCGGAACATCAAGCTGAATTCTTGGAGGCGTGGCATGGGCACTTTGGCGTTGGCGGCGGATGAACGGTGTCCGTCCGACGAATCGCGTCAAGTCTCAGAAGCCGTACGGGCAGCCAGGTGCGCGATAGGTCACTCAGAAAAGTCTCGATCCTCTCACCTTGCCCCCTGCCACTCCTCAAGTCTGGTTCCTTGTTTGCCGGTCCTCTCCCCGCCGGTTATCCTGGACTTCATGAGCGAGGTCACCCGCATCCTGAACGCGATTGAACAAGGCGAACCTCACGCCGCCGAGCACCTCCTGCCCCTGGTCTATAACGAGCTGCGGCGGCTGGCGGCCGAGAAGCTGGCCCAGGAGAAGCCCGGCCAGACGCTCCAGGCGACGGCCCTGGTTCACGAGGCGTACCTGCGGCTGGTCGGCGACGGCGGGGTCGCGTGGGACAACCGCCGCCACTTCTTCGCGGCCGCGGCCGAAGCCATGCGCCGCATCCTCGTGGAGCAGGCCCGGCGGAAGCGGCGCGTCCGGCACGGCGGCGGCCAGAAGCGCATCGACCTCAAGGAAGCGTGTCCTCTGGTGCTGCCCCCGGCCGACGACCTGCTGGCACTCGATGAAGCCTTGACCCGCCTCGCCTTCCTCAACCCCGTCCGGGCCGAGGTGGTCAAGCTCCGGTTCTTCGGCGGCCTGACCATGCCGGAGGTGGCCCAAACGCTCGGCATTTCCCTGCCCACCGCGGAGCGGTACTGGGCGTTCGCCCGCACCTGGCTGTACGCCGACCTGAAGGGCGAGGAGCCGTCACCGGACGCCTAGCAAAATCGGGCGCCCCGTGATGGGTTCGGGCCGGTTTCGTCGCATTGTCTCCTGGAGCCGTTTTCACCGAACCGACCTCGACCCGAGGGACCTACGCATGATCGACCTCACGACCGTCGAACGGATTCTCTTCGCCGCCCTGGAAAAGCCGGCCGGCCCGGAGCGGGCCGCGTTTCTGGACGAGGCGTGCGGGCAGGATGCCGGGCTGCGTCAGCACGTCGAACGCCTGCTGGCCGCCCACCCCCGGGCGGCCGGCTTCCTGGACGTGCCCGCGCAGAAACTGATCGCCACGGTCGATGAGCCGCCGCTCAGCGAACGGCCGGGCACGGTCATCGGCCCGTACAAGCTCATGGAACAAATCGGTGCGGGCGGCATGGGCCTGGTGTTCGTCGCCGAGCAGCAGCACCCTGTCCGCCGCAGGGTTGCCCTCAAAATCATCAAGCCGGGCATGGACTCGCAGCAGGTCATCGCCCGCTTCGAGGCCGAGCGGCAAGCGCTGGCCCTGATGGACCACCAGAACATCGCCAAGGTCCTCGACGCCGGCACCACCGCGAGCGGGCTCCCTTACTTCGTCATGGAGCTGGTTCACGGCGTCCCGATCACCACGTACTGCGACGCCAACCAACTCACCCCGCGCCAGCGGCTGGAACTGTTCGTTCCCGTCTGCCTCGCCATTCAGCACGCGCATCAGAAGGGCATCATCCACCGGGACATCAAGCCGTCCAACATCCTGGTGACGATGTACGACGACAAGCCCGTCCCCAAGGTCATCGACTTTGGCGTGGCCAAGGCCACCGAGCAGCGGCTGACGGAGAAGACCGTCTACACCCAGTTTGGCACGCTCGTCGGCACCTTCGAGTACATGAGCCCGGAGCAGGCCGAGATGAACGCCTTCGGGGTGGACACCCGCAGCGACATCTACTCTCTGGGCGTACTGCTCTACGAGTTGCTCACCGGGACGACGCCGCTGGAACGGCCGCGCCTGCACCAGGCGGCCTTCGAGGAGATCGTCCGGCTCATCCAGGAGGAGGAGCCGCCGCGGCCGAGCATACGGTTGAGCACGTCCGGGGCCCTGGCGAAGGTGGCGGCGGCACGCAAGACCGACCCGGCGAAACTGTCCCGGCTGGTGCGGGGGGAGCTGGACTGGGTGGTGATGAAGTGCCTGGAGAAGCAACGCACGCGCCGCTACGACGGCGCCGGCGGCCTGGCCCGCGACGTGGAGCGTTACCTGAAGGACGAACCGATCGAGGCCCGGCCGCCGTCGGCCTGGTATCGCTTTCGGAAGTTCGCGCGGCGGCACAAGGTGGTGCTGAGCACGGCGGCGCTGGTGGCCGCGGCGCTGCTCCTGGGAACGGTGGCGAGCACCTGGCAAGCCCTCCGCGCGACGGCCGCCGAGTGGGAAGCCCGGCGGACCGAGGAGGCGGCCCAGGACCCGACGAGCGCGGCCGACCGGGCGCCGGACGTG
>JBGQLF010000203.1:0-10537 GCA_041499985.1 Gemmataceae bacterium | reverse complement strand
CGTTGAGCGCCGCCTGGAGCTGGAGCTGCATCTCGGCCCGCACGACGGCCTGGCTGGCTGAGGTCATCCGGCCCAGGAGCTGCGCCGCCAGAGCCACCGACGATGGCTGGGGCAGCGCGCCGTGGTAGAGGGAGACTTCGCGGCCGGCGTCGCGCATGGCGGCGCCGAGGTGCTGCCGGTGTACGCGCATGAGCCGTTGCCCGGTGACCAGCCGCAGCCAGAGGAAGAACGGCATCTCCGGCTGACGCTGGTAAGAGGGGAACTGCTGGACGACGTCGAGGTACGCTTCCTGGAGGACATCCGACGGATCGACGCGACGGGACAACCGGCGGTCGAGGCGCAGGCGGATCATCTGGCGCAACCGTTTGCGGTAACGCGAGAACAGCTCGGCCAGGGCCCCTGCGTCGCCCGCGGCGGCCTGCTCCAGAAGGCGGGTCATGTCATCGTGTGTGTCGGCCATGAACATCTCCCTACAGAGATACTTGCGCGAGGGACCGATTCGTCCACAGGAAAAAACAAGATTCTTCAGGATAGCGCGAAAGACGTGGTAAGGTTTCCAGAACCGTTCGCACTCCTGCCGGTGGTAGGTGGTTCTCTTCTGGCCCCAGAAATCAGTTGATCCTATCCCGTGAATTGGTAGGATTGGCTACACGAGGCGTTACGTCCTCGGCCAACCGCCCGGAAGCTTACCGGTCCTGCCTACCCGCCCACGGTTTTGGGAACCTGAACTATGCATGGTCCTCTGCTCCCCGCCGTGTGTCTCGCATTCTGGCTGCTTGCTCCCGGTACTCCTCTGGCCCTGGCCGAGGATACCCCGCCGACACCCGCGCAGGTGGAATTCTTCGAAAAGTCAGTCCGTCCGGTCCTGGCGGCTAAATGTTTCGAGTGCCACGGTCCGCAGAAGCAGAAAGGCGGTCTTCGCCTGGATTCGCGCGCCGCCCTCGTCGCTGGCGGCGATTCGGGACCTGCCTTCGTGCCGGGCAAACCGGCAGAGAGCCGGCTCGTCACTGCCATCCACTATGACGATAGTCCGCGCATGCCGCCCAAGGGCAAGCTCCGCGAGGAGCAGATCGCTGCCCTGACCACCTGGGTCAAGCAGGGCGCTCCCTGGCCGTTGACGGAAACCGTTGTCCGCGCCGCCCCGAGCACGGGCGGACTCAAGATCACACCAAAAGACCGAGAGTTCTGGTCGTTCCAACCGATTGCCCAGCCGCCCCTTCCCCAGGTCCACGACACCTCTTGGCCCCAGACATCCCTCGATTATTTCGTGCTCGCCCAGCAGGAAGCGAATGGACTGCGACCGCTCGGCCGCGCCGACAAGCGCGCCCTGCTTCGCCGGGTCACGTTCGACCTGCTCGGACTGCCACCGAGTGCCGAGGAGATCGAAGCTTTCCTGAAAGATGATCAAGCCGATGCCTTTGCCAAGGTGGTCGATCGCCTGCTGGCCTCGCCGCACTACGGAGAACGCTGGGCGCGGCACTGGCTCGATGTGGCCCGCTATGGCGAAGACCAGGCGCACACGTTCCAGTCGCGCAAGTATCCCCATGGCTTCCGCTACCGCGATTGGCTGGTCGGCGCTTTCAACCTGGACATGCCCTATGACCAGTTCATCCGGGAGCAGATCGCCGGCGACCTGCTCGATGGGCCCGGCCGCAATGAGCGGTTGCCGGCGCTGGGCTTTTTCGCCCTGGGGCCCGTGTACTATGGCGATCCCAAAAAACTGGATCAACTGGACGACCGCATTGATACGCTCACGCGCGGCTTCCTCGGCCTGACGGTGGCCTGTGCCCGCTGCCACGATCATAAGTTCGATCCGATTCCGACGAGGGACTACTACTCCCTGGCCGGTATCTTTGCCAGTACCGAATACAGCGAAATCCCCATGGTCCCGCCGGATGCGCGGGAGGCGTATCAGAAGGCGCAAGCCGCTGTGGATGCGCAGCAGCGGCAGGTCGATAAGCTGCTGGAGACGGAGTCGGCTCGGTTGCCTCAGGTACTGGCCGCCGACAGCGCCCGCTACCTGATCGGCATCTGGAAGCTGCGCAATCGGCAAAAGAGCAATCCCGCGATCACGGTAGCCCAGCTTGCCAGGCAAGAGAAGCTCAGTAGCGTCCTCCTGGACAAGTGGGCCGAGTACCTGGTGCCCGGAGCCCGAGCCAACCAACCGGCACTCGCCGCCTGGTTCGAGCTGGTGAACCGGCAAGATCCCAAGGTGGATCTTTCCGCCGATGCGTCGGCACTCGCCGAGGTGAGTCGCGTCGCTGAGGAGTTCCAGAGCCGGGTTCAGTCGATCCTGGCACGGAAAGGGCAGCAGCCACCGCAGCCGGCGCTCGACCCAGCAGAAACCACTCTGATCCAAGAACTCACCGGGCAACGGGGACTCTTCAGCGTGGCGAAGAATCAGGTCGAGGGATTATTGCCCGCCGAGATCAAGACCAAGCTGACCTCCTTACGGGGCGAACTCGATACGCTCAAGAAAACCCCCGTGCTCCAGTATCCCCTAGTGCACACGCTCAAGGACAGCGCCCAGGCAGTCAATATGCCGGTCCATATTCGCGGCAGTTCGGAGACCCTGGGCGAGGTCGCTCCACGCCATTTCCTGTCGGTCCTCGGCGGCGAGGACAAGCTGTTTACGCAGGGGAGTGGACGCCTGGAGCTGGCGCAGGCCATTGCCAGCAAGGACAACCCGCTTACCGCCCGCGTGCTGGTCAATCGCCTTTGGCAACACCACTTCGGCAAGGGCCTGGCCCGAACGACCAGCAATTTCGGCCATTTGGGTGAAATGCCCTCGCATCCGGAGCTGCTGGATCACCTGGCCAGTCAGTTCCTCGCCTCGGGGTGGTCGATCAAGCAGCTGCACCGGCAGATCCTGCTGTCCGCCACCTACCAGCTCAGCAGCCAGTTCGATGCCAAGAACCACGAGGTGGACCCGGACAATCGCCTCCTGTGGCGCATGAACCGCCGGCGCCTGGAAGTCGAGGCCTGGCGCGATGCCATGCTGGCCGTCGCTGGCACGTTGGACGGCAAGCTCGGTGGCCCGTCGATCGAGCTGGCTTCCCCGGACAATCGCCGCCGAACCTTTTACGCCTTCGTCAGCCGGCATGAGCTGAACGGGTTGCTCCGCCTTTTTGATTTTCCCGATCCGAATATCACCAGTGCGGAGCGTACGGTGACCACGGTGCCGCTCCAGCAGCTGTTTGTCCTCAACAGCGAGTTCATGGTGCGCAATGCCAAAGCCTTGGCGGCCCGGCTAACCGCCGTGGCCGAAGAGGACAATCGCCAGCGCATCGGCCGAGCCTATGAGCTGCTCTACGGCCGGCCGGCGACCGAGCGCGAGCTGCATCTGAGCCAGGAGTTCTTGGCGGCCGAGGAACCGCAAGGCACTAGCCAAAACGATCGCGGAGAAAACCAGTTGACGCGCTGGGAACAGTACGCTCAGGTATTGCTGAGCGCTAGTGAGTTCTTGTACGTGGATTGAGTCGATCGAGAGCACGGCTCGCCCTCCGCAGGCTTGCTTTAGGGAGCTGCCATGAATGCTGCGTTTCGTCCCCTGCTGTCCCGCCGCGACGTTCTGCGCCGCATCGGGGGTGGCTTCGGTGCACTCGGCCTGGCCAGTGTTCTCTCCGAGGCCCAGTGGCTTCCCCTTGGGAGTGCACAGGCCGAGACGGTCGAGGGCTTTGCGGCTGGATCGGGCAATCCGCTCGCTCCCAAGTCGCCGCACTTTCCGGCCCGGGCCAAGCGCGTCATCTTTCTGTTCATGAATGGGGCTCCATCCCATGTGGACACGTTCGATCCCAAGCCCATGCTGGAGAAACAGAACGGCCAGCCGCTACCGAACACAGTGATCAAGACCGGCCGAAGACGCGGTGGCGCCCTGATGGCGTCGCCCTTCAAGACGCGTCAATATGGCCAAAGCGGCATCGCGGCGACCGAACTATACCCAGAAGTCGGCAGCTGCATCGATGACATCTGCGTGCTCCGCTCCATGTACACCGATAATCCCAATCATGAGCCCGGCTTGCTCATGATGAACTCGGGCAACATGCAGCCGATCCGCCCCAGCATGGGCTCCTGGCTCACCTATGCCCTGGGTACAGAGAACCAGAACTTGCCAGGCTTTGTCGTGCTCTGCCCCGGCAAACCGGTGGTCGGCCCGCAGCTCTGGAGCAATAGCTTCCTGCCCGGCATCTACCAGGGAACGCATATCAATAACAAGACCATTGATCCGAAGAGCATCATTCGCGATGTCAACAATCGCTACCTGACGCCTTCGGCCCAGCGCCGGCAGTTGGATCTGTTGCAGGAGCTCAACCGGACGCATCTGGAACAGCGCGCGGGGGACGAGCAACTCGAAACGCGCATCGCCTCGCTGGAAATGGCTTATCGCATGCAGGCCGAGGCCCAGGATGTGTTCGACATCGGCAAGGAGTCAGCGGCCACGCGCCAGCTCTATGGCGACGGCGAGTTCGCCCATGCCTGCCTGATTGCCCGCCGCCTGGCCGAGCGCGGCGTGCGCATGATCCAGGTTTACTACGGCAACGACCAGCCGTGGGATGATCACAAAGACATCACCAATCACCGTAATCATGCTCAGAAGAGCGATCGGCCGATTGCCGCGCTCCTGAAGGATCTGAAAGCCCGCGGTCTACTCCAGGAGACACTGGTGATCTGGGGAGGCGAGTTTGGGCGGACCCCGACGTCGGAAGGGGCCAAGGGCCGGGATCACCACAGCCTGGGCTTCAGCATGTGGTTGGCCGGCGGCGGCGTCCAGGGCGGCATAGTGCACGGCGCCACCGACGAATTCGGTTACGTGGCCGTCGAGAACCGCATGCATGTGCACGATCTGCACGCCACCATCCTGCACCTGATGGGACTCGACCACGAACGGCTCACTTACCGGTACAGTGGGCGGGATTTCCGTTTGACCGATGTGCACGGCCGCGTGGCCACGGAGATCTTGGCCTAAAGCGCTCCGAGAGAATAACTTGAGCGATTCCCGACGTAAACAACCGCCGAACCCGTGCTCAGCGCGCACGGTCTCCTTGGCTCGTCGAAGGAAGAGCGACCGTCCGTCCATCTGGCTGCGGGTGAGCTGGCAGGCGCAGGTCTGGCATCAACTGGTGTCTGGTTTCTGCGTCGGCATTCCCATCCGCAGTTTCACGCGCATGTCTTCGGACAGGTTCCAGGGCAGGAAGGGTTCGATGTCGTTTGGTGCCCGGCTCCCGGCCTCGGCGCAGCTTTGCAGGTACCAGTTGAGCCACAGCCGCGGATTAATCTGCCACAGTTTGAGAGTGGCCAAGATGGAAAAGAGCATCGCGGCCAGGCGACCACTCCACAGGGCTCCGGAGCCGTAATAGTTCTTCCGCCCCAAGGCTGGCCCACGCAAGCGTCGTTCCGAGAGGTTGTTATCCATGGGGATACGTGGGTCATCGACGCAATGCGTCAATCCCGACCAGTGTTCTTGCAGGCTGGTTAACACCTTGCGTGCTGGCCTACGCAGCGTCGGATCGGCCAACTCGGCCTCGAGTTGCTGCTTCATGGCTGCGACGGCCTGCTCCAAACCGGCTTGGGGAGCAGGGTCCACCGGCTGGGCCAGTCGTTTGCGATTCCACCGATAGAGGTCACGCATGCGTCGCAGCCATGCCAAGGCCCAGGACTTCAACTCGGGCCAGCCCTTGCCTACTCGCACAAAGTCGCGGCGGACATGCGCCCAGCAGAACACCAAGATCAGGGTGCCGTTCATCAAATGTTGAGCGGTATTGGGTCTTCAAGGGAATCGAGTCACGGTGGTTCGAGGAGCCCCCAGCTGACTCCTCGCTACGAGGAAGGAGGGAAGGACGTATGTTCAACCTCATGCCACGAAGGAGAGAGAGCAAGACGGAAGGCGCCCTGGCCAGGCGGGAGCACACCCCGTCTGATCTCCTCCGCCACGAGTTCGCTTCCCCATTCGGCCGGGCTTTCCCGGAGTGGCCGTTCGAGGCCATGTGGGAGTGGGAATCCGAAGGTCGGGCGATGGAGGAACGGGACGACGAAGTTGTCATCCGCGCTGAAGTGCCTGGGTTCGAACCGAACGAACTCGAGGTGTCGGTGCGGGGCAACGAGCTGATCCTCCACGCGGAACACGCGGAACCCACTGAGGGGAAAGCGGTCGAACGTCGGCATGCCCGGCTGGAGCGGCGCTTGACCTTGCCTCCGGGTTTGGATCCGGACAAGATCGAGGCCCGCTATCGCAATGGGATCCTGGAGGTCCATGTGCCTCGAGTCCCCGAAGCGAAGCCGCGGCGCATTGAAGTGAAGACCTGAAGCCGTGCCGAAGAGGGGGCCTCTTGAGAAGCGGCGCCCTCTACAGCCGGTTGGCTGAAGCCGAAGCCACACCCAAGCCTGGCCTTGGGTGTGGCTTCGGCTGTTTTGGTGCCTCGCCGTTCGATCGCAGTGCCGAACCCTCCGGTTGCCAGCAGTTTGCCGTCGGGACTAAACTCCATTGCTGGTTGATGATTCTCAGCATCTAGGAAGGAGTGCAGGGACGTCGACGGCCGCGTGCGCAGGGATTGGATTTTCTCGAATCGAGCAGGGACAGATTTTTGGCGAATGGTCCAGGAACAGCATAAAGCCACCCAAAGCATCTGGGAGTGCAAGAATTACGAGGATCGAAGCGCAGGCGATTTCCAGCAGTTGGCATACTCCCTGAACAAGGATCTTGGAACACTCGTGATCGTGTCCTGCCGCGGAAGCACTTGGGATAGGGGACATTATTATCAGCACATCCGGCGGATCTCGGCTATGCACGACGGAGCCATGGCCATCATCCTGACTGATTCCGACCTCAAGGCGTTCTTGCGCCAAGCATCGAAGGGAAATGTGAAGGATGGCCTGTTGCGGGACCGCTACGACACTGTGAAGCAGAAGATCTCTTGAGTCTGAACACGACAAGCTTGCAGCAAAGTTCAGGAAACTCGGCGGGTTCTGTGGAAAATGTGGACTCAGCGGCGTAAAATACGGGAAGTGTAAGATTCGTTAGCCGTGAAAACCCTTGCCCTTGCGACTTTCCGGCTGGCTACCGCCTGAATGGGGTTCAGGCAGTCGCTAGCTCGGATCTGCTTGCTCTGACAGTGACCACAAGTTTCGCTTACAGCACTCGTCAGCAAGTCTTCTCGATTTTCTCTATATAATGACCGGGTTTATCGGCCGCCACACTCCGTTCAGCGCGCCCTCGCCCACGCAACGATGGCTCAGGCCAGGCTGATGCACGCTCAGCGGACCCAAAGAACCACCGTCGCTCTCGCGACCCGGAATACCCATTCAACAGACGATGTTTGCGTAAAGCGGCCTTATCACGAACAATCGGATCGGACCGTAACTGTAATCATCGCAGCGTGCCCGCTCCACCTCTTGCCTGACGGCAAGCTGCTCCTGTTCCGCGCCCACGACTCGATTCAACTAAGCCATTGGACGACCCATAATGCTAAGGATTGTATCCGAAGTGCCCTGCAGGAACTTGCCACGTGCAGCGACTGGACGGGCACTTCGGATACCATTCTTTGAACGAAACCACCTGCCCACTCGCTAGGGGGATTGCCTCGCGCGCGCGCCTCGGTCGCTCCCTTGTCTTCAGCGGCTGGTGCCGGTCGGCAACGGTTCCGGTCTGCCTCCCCGCCGCCTGGGACAGGCGTTGCTGGGTTGAGAAGTGTTGGTTCTGGTCACGACAAGATGCTAGTTGGACGGGTGCCGACGTACTCTCCACGGCCACCTCCGAATGGTGTCGTTCCGCCACGCTGACGGTGTCTGATCGTGATTCAGCAAGACCTCTCCTTTCCGGAAGTGTTCCACACCGGCACGCGCCGGAAACGATCCCAGGCCTGTTCCTCGCGGGCCAACTGCTGCACGCGGACCATCCGGCCTTGCTGACAAAACGGACAACACCCACGTGGTGCCGGCTCCGCGGGAGTTACTTCCATCACGGGTGGCCGTTCTTCAGCCGTCGGCGATGCCCCTGCTCCCAAGAGCTGACGGCACCGCGCTAGCTTCTGCTACCCCTGGCGGTTGGCCAACAGCCCCTAGTGGCGCATCCGTACCAATCCGGTGGGCACCACCTGGAGCAGGAAGCGGCGGATGAACTCGAACGCCTCCAGCGTCCTCCCCTTCTCCACCTGGCCGTGGGCGTAGTCCTTCCACCGGAAACGCACCTGGCCGTCCTTCCGTTCTACCAGCCGGTGGTTGGAGATGGCCACGCGATGCGTGTAGCGGGTCAGGTAGCGTAACACACGCTCGCAGCCGCCCAACGGCGGCTGGGCCTAGACCACCCAGGCTGTCTGGGTCGTCTGCGTCAGTAAGGCCGCGAAGGCGCGCGGATCGCACAGCCGCGTTAACTGGCCGTGACAGGTAACCTGGCCCTGAGCATAGGCTTGCTCCAGCGAAGACAAGAACTTGCCCCGGAACACTTCGCTGAGCACGTCCACGGGCAGGAAAAACCGGGGCGGGCACGACAGCCAGCGTGATCCAGCCGGAGCCAGTCCCCCTGCCGGGACCAGGCCAGGGACGTGCGGGTGGTGCAGCAAGTTCTGGCCCCAGGTGTGCAGCAGCAGTACGCAGCCGATCTCCGCCCCCAGGTGCCGCGGGTCGGCGGCCACCTGGAGTAACGTCTCCGCCGCGGCGCGAAACAGCATGCCCTACAGCGTCCGCTGGTTCTGCAACACCAACGGGGCCCGTGGGTGCGGCAGCGTAAACAGCACGTGCACGTAGTCCACGGGGAGCAGCTCGGCCTGTCGTTCCTCCAGCCAGCGCGCGCGGGTTCCCGCCTGGCACTTGGGACAGTGGCGCTGGCGACACGAGTTGTAGGCGATGCGTTGCTCGCCGCAGGCGTCGCAGGCCTCGACAGGGCCTCCCAGCGCTGCCATACGGCACAACGCCAGGTCCAAAAGGGCCCGGCGCTGGGCCGCCGACAACGTCTCCCCGAACGCTTCCAGATAGGCCTGCCCATGCGTCCGCAAGACAGCGGCCACTTCCAACGTCGGCCGGTTCATGACGGTGCACCGCCGGTTAGCGCCGCGGGCAGTGCCTCCAGCGGACTGGGCACCGCTTGGACCCGCTGCGGGCTCACGTGCGTGGACAGCGCCGTCCCGGTGCTGGCGATTCGGCACGGCTTGCAAGAGCTGGGCCACCGCGGTGGGGGTCAACACCACCGGCCGTTTCGTGGGGATTTTGGGACCGGGCAGAGCGGCGACTACCGCGGCCTTGCGGAGCGTCACGCGCTACCGGAAACGCAGGGCCGCCACGGCTTGGGCAAGCTGACTCCACGACGCCCGCTGTTCCTGAACCAGGTCCAGGTGGTAGCGGCCAATGGCCTCGGGACCCAGGACCTCGGGCGATTGACCGAAGTAACGCGCGCATTGGCTGACCCGTCCCAGGTAGGCTTTCTGGGTGTTGGGGGCGAAGTTGCGCATCTGCATATCTTGGAGCATGCGCTGCCGCAGAGGAGTCATCGGCTGTTCCTTTCGACAGTGGATGGTGGCTGGGCTAGGGAAGCTTTCCCGCCAAACGGCCGATGCGCAAACGTTTTAATCGGCAGACTCAGCAAATACGGACATGCAAAGGTGGATAAATGCCTACGCTACGGGACGTGCCTGTCACAGCGCTTCCGAGACGAATCCCCCTCTCCGCAGTGGGTAGCGCTGCCCAATCTACTGCGCAGCCGTTTCGTTCAATGGGCTTTATCGGACTGCCTAAACTGTCGCCCCTCTCTGTCGGGTCGAGCTGCCTATGGTTGACTCACGACGGCGGCCTCGACAAGGAAGTCTCCAACTTCGACCCGGGTGGGGTAACCTCTTGGGGGGAAGTATTGGCTATGGAGTCGCCCACGGGGCCAGTGATCTCATGACCTCGTCCTGGGCAGTCTTTTTTTGTTTGCCCTCTCGGTCTCCATTGGTAGCATGAACTGGCCTGCCGTTAGCCGATCCGGCAATCGGGCAGCGCCGTCGGAGGGGACGGGACCCCTACTGCTTGCTCCGCCTGGTATGCTGATGCCTTGACAACTTGCGATCTGCACAGGTGAAGTCACCAGGAAGGCCACCGCCAGGGCGGCCCCGGCGGCAGGCCACGTTTTCCCGGCATTGCCGTGGCCGCCAGGGACACATACTCCCTGACCTGCCGGGCAGCAGGCTTTCCCGAAGAGGTTGGTGCTATGATCCCTGCGGTAAAGCGCTTCAGTTCCCCCGCCCTCAGCTGCCTGCTGCTGGGGGTTGCGGTCGGGTTTCTGACCCGGGACGTCGCGGTGCCTTCCCGCGGGCAGACGGGCGCCAAGCCAGCTCCGCACCACGGGTCCAAGCTGGCACCCGATACCCCGGCCGTCTACGAACCGAATTGGGAAAAACCCTATCCGCAATACCAGCCTGTGGGCAAGGTCCTGAAGCCTTGCCCGCTGCTTAAGCCCGGGGAGATCCCTCCGCAGGATTTGTCCGTGTTCGGGGGAGCGGGGCGGAGTTCGTTTGCCTCGGTCGACGACGTCGTCGACTTTGAAGAGTTCTACCGCCAGTGTGTGGCG
>JBGQLF010000202.1:0-10561 GCA_041499985.1 Gemmataceae bacterium | reverse complement strand
CTCCTGCCCCTCCAGGGCCCGCGTTAGCGCCTTCAGATTACCGCCCACCAACGCCGCGCGGACTTGCCGCAGCGACTCGAGCACGGCCGCCAACAGGGCCTCTTCCTGTTCCAGGTGAGACAGGGAAGTCAGCGCCAGACGGATGCTATCGGCTTCGGCAGCGGGGTCATGCACATCAAGGCTCATTGCTGTTTTGCGCTCTTCAAATAATGTTTTAGCATCGTGCCGAGGCCCAATCCTCCGGACCGCGCCAGGTGTTGACCCAGGTAGAGATCGAACAGGCCGCCCTGTATATCGCTCTGGTCGCTGCCGAACAGCGTTCCTGGCTCTAGCGTTTGGCGCATCTGCTTGATCAAGAGGGACAGAAACATGCTCTCAAAACCCGTGGCAACCTGGTCGATGGCACGGGAGTCACGCGAGTTCGCCTGGGCCGCAATGATCTCCGGCGCTTGGTCTAGCGGCGAATCCAGCAGCGGCGTTGTGGCCAGCGCATCCATGGCATCCCTCCTTACATGATCACCAGCTCGGCATGCAGCGCCCCGGCATCCTTGAGAGCCTGGAAGATAGTAATCAAGTCACGCGGCGTCGCGCCGAGCGCATTGAGAGCACGGGCCAGATCGGCCACGGTTACGGAAGGTTCCACGACTTCCAGTTTGCCCTTTTGCTCGGAAACGCCCAGTTGGGTGCGCGGCACCACGACGGTTCTCCCCTGGCACAACGGTTCCGGCTGGGAGACCTGGGGAGTTTCCGCAGTCACAATGCGCAGATTGCCATGCGCAATTGCCACGCGGGCAATCTTGACCTGTTCCCCCGCGACAATCGTACCCGTGCGCTCGTTGATGACCACCCGGGCCGGCGCATCCGGTGTCACTTCCAGGAGGCCGATTTCCGCTACGAAATTGACCACATTCGGCAAGCGATCCCTGGGCACGGCCACTTGCACCGTGCCGGCGTCGAGGGTCAGCGCGGTCGTCACAAACTTGGCGTTGATCGCCTTGGCGATTGCCTGCGCTGTCACATAGTCCGGGGACCGGAGCAACAAGCGCAGTTGGCCGTTGCAAACGATCTCTCCGCGGGCCTCTTGCTCCACGATGCCACCGCCGGGGATCCGTCCGACGGTGGGATGATTCTGCTGTGCCGAGGCCGCCTGGCCGCCAAAAGTGAAGCCACCGACAGAGAGGGGGCCCTGAGCCACCACGTAGACGACATCATCCGCGCCGGACAGCGGCGTGAACAACAACGTGCCTCCTTGCAAGCTCTTGGCGTCATCCAGGGCGGATACCACGACATCCAGCCGGCTGCCACAGCGGGAGAACGGTCCGAGTTCCGCGATCACCATCACGGCAGAGATATTGCCCGATTGGATGACCGGATCGGACTTGAGGTCGGTGATCACCTTGGCGTCGGCGCGCAAACGGGAGAGCATGCTGACCGCGAGGTTCTGCGTGAACAGGCTTTTGCTGCCGGTGTTGTTCAGCCCCACGACCAGGCCGAGGCCCCGCAGTTGGTTGGCGCGGCTGCCCTGGAGATCGGTGATATCCTTGATGCGTACGCCGGCTCGGCTCGGTGAACCCCACAGAAGCAGGACAACAAGCCACCACACACACGTTCGATACTTGGGAAGCAACATCGCGGCTGGACACCTGTTTGAGGATGCGAAGCAAGCCAACTCGTTACCGTACTCAGAAGGGCCAGACGTAGTTCACAATCCGCCCGAACCAACCCTGGTTCGTAAAGTGGGATTCGGGACCTTCACCTCCGTAGCTAATCTGCAAGTTGGCGATGGACTGCGACTGGATCGTATTGTCGGCCGCAATATCGATCGGACGGACGACACCGGTGAGATGCAGGGTGCGCATCTCGCGACTGACCAACCGCTGACGAACGCCTTCGATGGCCAGATTGCCATTGGGATAGACGCCGACCACGGTAACTGTCATGTGATCCAGAAAGTTCTGGGCGACCGAGTACGCCGACTGACTCGAGAAGCCTCGGGTCGAGGTCCCCTGGGTATTCAGATCGACCGTGCCCGACCGGGTCGTGAGGGTCCCCGCGCTCGTCTTGCCCGCAAAATTGAAGGTGGCGCCAGCATTCGTATCCTTGTTCATATCTCTCTTATCTTTATTATCCACTCCCGTGGTTTCACTGATCACGATGGTCAAGAGGTCGCCCGGCAGACGCGCGCGCGTATCCACAAAAAGGAAGGCCGCCTGGGGGGTGCGCCTTTGCCAGATCGAGTCCGCCCGCGCGCTCGACAGAACCAGTAGCCCAGCCAGAAGCAAGAGCAGCGGTGCCCAGTGTTTCATGTGCCGTTCCTCTAATTGCCGACTTCCACGACCGAACGCTCGACGACGCGGCCGAGGAGAATGGTCTTGGAGTCAACGTTGCGCACTCGAATTGGATCGCCGGCGCAACCGTCCTGAAGCGCTTCCCCCACTGCCGTGACCTGAAGGCTGCCGATCCGGGCGACGAGCCGAACCATTTCGCGCTGTTTCACTAGCACCGGCCTGGGCACCACAATCGCTTCCACCTCGGAGCTGGTCACCAAATGACCGGGCACCAGCAGGCGCCGGGCCCGCTTTCCCGCCAGGCTTTCCGCCGACGCCAGGTAACTCTGAGAGGCATCGACGGAGCGGAGATCAAAGCGCGTGTTGTCTTCGCTGAAGGTCTCACCAATCTCAATACGTCGGATCACTACGGCGACGGTCTGCCGAAGGTCGACGTTCAGGTAGATCGGGACGACGGTGTATTTCTTCGTCTTGGCATAGATGCTTACGTCAACCCGTACCTTGCCGAGCAACGAGCCAACCGACGCGAGTTCCGCCTCCAGGTGGACTTCCTCCTTGCTGGCAGCGATTCGGATCGGGCCTGGAACGGCTTGCGCGAGCTTGATGGTGACATCTCCGGGCCGCCAGGGAAGGTGCTGGAGCAAATGTTGCCAGGCGGCCGTGACCAGGTCGTCCTCCGGCACTTGATACGAGGACACGCTCGACGCTGGGCCGGGCTGGCGATAGCCAGCCAGGCTGACCTCGCCGGACGGCGCGGGGAGAACGCTCCGGCTCACCTGAGTCGAGGGGGCGCCCTGGAGGCAAAAACAGCGCGGGGCAATGCCAGCCAGCTGAAGGCGATACGCGATCTGGCTCGACGAGATGCGCAGACTCTGCCCCGCGCCGAGGGCATCGGCCAGGTCCAGACCGGCGATCTGCTGGCGTAGCGCGGGGCTGCCGCCGTGTAGACTCGCCAGATCGCCCACGGCAATCACGGCGGTGTTCACTTCGACCTGAGCGCACACGGAGAGGACGACGACGTCCGTGTCTTCCTGGGACGATACGAGCGCGCCCGCGCCGGGCTCGGTCGCGAACGCGATCGCGCCTACCATCCACGCCAGGCCGATCAGACACCAGGAATGCCGAATTCCTGCGACCATGCCTTGCTACCTCGTGAGATTATTCGTATCCGATAACATCTCATCCGCGGTCCGGATTGCTCGGGTGTTGAACTCATAGGCACGCTGCGCCAGGATCAAATTGACCAACTCCCGGACGACTTCCACATTGGAACCTTCCAGGAAGCTTTGGCGGATGGTGCCCGCGCCATCCTGGCCACCGGTTGAATCGCGGGGCGTACCCGAGGCCGCGGTTTCGGCATAGAGGTTGCGTCCCTCGCTGCTCAGACCGGTTGGATTGGCAAAGCGCGTCAGCGTGATCTTGCCCAGCTCGCTCGATGCCGTGGTTCCAGGGGTAGTCACCGAGACCGTTCCATCGATGCCGATGGCGACATTGGTCGCGTTCTGCGGGATGGTGATCTTGGGATCCAAGAAGTAGCCGTCCGCCGTCACCAGTTCGCCCTTGGAGTTGGTACGGAAGGTACCATCGCGCGTATAGCGGATGTCGCCGCTGGGCAAAGTAATCTTGAAAAAGCCGTCGCCTTCAATCGCCAGATCGTAAGGATTGCCTGTATTGGCCAGAGATCCCTCTGCGAACAGCTTGGTATTGCCGGCCACCCGCACGCCGCTGCCGATCTGGAGGCCGGTAGGGACTTCCAACCCCTGGGCCGATACGGCCCCGGGCGATTTTTGCGTCACGTAAATCAGATCTTGGAAGTCCATCTGACTCCGCTTGAAGCCGGTCGTGTTCACGTTCGCCAGGTTATTGGCGGTGTTATCCACCACGAGCTGCTGGGCAGCCATGCCCGTGGCACTGGTGAAAAGAGCCCTGATCATGCCTGTCACCCCTGTGCTGGAGGGCTACGTGGTGGGTCATCCGCCCTGGGTGCCGGTCCGCGATTGGATCGCGTCAGAGAGTGACCGCAAGGCCCTCTGTGCGGCCTCGTAATGCCGCATCCCGGCAATCATCGACACCATTTCCTGGACAGCTTGGACATTGGACCCCTCGCGGTAGCCCTGCTCGACCTTGGACGTATCGGTGTCCGGGTTCGCCTCCGCCGGAGCGGCGAAAAGGGTGGTACCGGCCGGCACAAGGACGTTGGGATTGGCAAAATGTGCCAGTTGCAACCGGCCCTTGGGCACCTTGTCTGCCAGGACCGTGCCATCGGGGGCCACGGTGAGCTGCGCCGTCTTGGGGGGGATCGTGATGGGCCCATTGGTCCCAACGACCGGGAGTCCTCCCTTGGTCTGGAGCTCTCCGGTGAGACTGAGTTGAAAGACACCGTTGCGTGTATACAAGGGACCGTTGGGGCCCTGGACCACGAAGAAGCTCTCCCCGTTGATGGCCAGGTCCAGCGGGTTGCCGGTAAACTGCATCGGCCCCGGCTCAAAGGCGGTATAGGAACTGGACGGCCGAGTGCCCAGGAGATTGGGAGCAGGGGCAGAAGTCTGGGACAAGGCCCGGTTGAGGGTCTCAAAGGCAAGACCCTGGCGGCGGTAACCGGGCACCGTCGTATGGGCCAAATTCTGGGCCACGACATCCTGGTTTTGGATTGCCGCGTCCAGCGCTGTCGCCGCACTGTAGAAGCCTTGAATCATATGCGGACCTTTCCACCTTATGGGGGACCAGGGAGGAAAGGGCAAGGAGTGTGCCAAACCGGGGGGAAAAACCGCCCGCCCGCTCACTTCCCTCACAACCGCTTGCTGCTCGGCAGCTTGTGTACCGGCCTCAATCGGCAGCGTGAGTGGAAGCTCAGGAGATGGCGGAATCCTTTTCCGCCCCGGGACCGGAAAACTCTTCCGAGCGCGTGAGCGATGGCGGTCCCCTGGGCGTCCGAGTTTTACGCGGTGGCCTCCACGACGAGAGTCGCCTCCAGGGGCGGAATTTCGCCCTTGCGTTCCAGTTGCACGGCTTCGGCGCGGATCGCTCGCAAGCCCTCGCGCAGAGCGTTTAGAATTCGCATGGCATCCTCGACCTTTTCCACCGTCGCTGCGCGGAGATTATGCAGGACGAATTCATAGAGGCGCAGGAAGTTCAGCGGCAAGTCGCCGTAATCCAGATTCACACCGGATACCAGCCCCGAGACCAGGAGTTGAGCATCGACCAGGAAGGGCCCGGCTGTCGTGACGTCAGCCTGCGCCAGGGCCGTCCGCGCCTGGTCCAGGCGCTCCAACGCGCGCTCGTAGAGTGCCAGGAGCATATCAATGCGTGCCCAACCAAAGCTTCGTTGCTGCTTATACGCGAGATGGGGGTTCATGCGCTCTTTCCAGTCTGTTGAAGATTCTTGAGATTGGCCTGTTGCGCGCCCAGGAAATTGCCGACGCTTTGCAGGCTACTCACCGTCGTCTCGAGCGTGACGAATTGGTTGACCAGGGCCTGCTGTTTGGCCTGGATCGATGCATTCTGTTGGTCGACCACCTTCTGGACATCGGTGATCTGCTGGTTCAAGCCATCATCGATGCTCTTGAGTTGCCCGTTCGTCGGGTCGAGCAGACTGGACAGTAAGGCATCGAGTTGGGAAGCGACCCCGCGGCTGACGGTCAGGGATCCCTCGGGTCCGTCTTGAATCTGCGACGAACTCAGGGTCACGCGCACCTGTAAGCCGGCTGTGTTCGCGTTGGTTGAGCTGCCTTGCAGAAACTGGCCGGCGCCCACCGCGGACTCGGCGACGCCGTTGACGAGGAACTTGCCGACGACATCCTGGCCCCGATCGCTTTCGCTACCGGTGAATCCCAGGACGGTTAGTGCCGTCCCGGTACCAACCTGTGCCTGGGAAGCGTAGCCGTAAAGGCCCGACGTGACCACCAGCTTGTTCGCGACGACGCCGACGGTTACTTGCTGGTTGCCGAGTGCGGAGTCGGCATTGATCTGGGCCTGGAGCTCCTGGGCGAGGTTGGCGCGGGTATACGTTCCAGACGCCAGGGTGATCGGACTGGAGGTCTTGCCATTCACCTTGAACGTGAGGGAGTTGTTCGAGCTGTCGATCACGGTCGAGTCGGCCAGCGTGTTCGTAGCAGTGATCGAGGCCTGTTCCGCGGCCTGAGTCAGATTCACCTGAATGGCCGTGCCCGTAGCTTTGGTATGTGCCCCACCGCTGGCAAACTGGATGCCCGCATTGCTCGAGCTGCCGGTCAGGGCGAACAGGCGCTGGACGTCGGCGAAGGATACCCCAGCCACGCCGCCGTTGAGGACGTTGTCCAGCTTGGACTGGTCCAGAGCCAGTTGCCCCTGATCATTGGTGGTAATGCCCAGGACACTGAGCCGATTGGCTTTGGGATTCACGCCGGCCACGGTGTTCGTAACCGCGTTGCGGACAGACTCCTCGATCGAGGTAACGTTCTGGTCGCCGAGCAGTACTCCGGCCTGTTTGGTTTCCGGATCGTATTGCACTTGCTGGTCGATGAAATTGAGCAAGTCATTATAGGAGCTGACAAAGTCTTGAATCGCCTTCTTCGCCTTGTCCGTATCGTTACTCACCGTCAGCGCGATATCCTTGCTACTGTCGGCCCCCAGGAGATTGAGCGTCACGCCTTGGATAATGCCGTCAATCTGGTTGGACGCGCTTTGGACGCTGAGAGCGCCGTCGCCGGAGCCGACGGTGACCGAAGCGTTGCTCGCCTGCTGCACCGTGGATACGAAGCCATCTACAGTGAACGTCTGTCCTTTGACCAGCGTCCCGGCGTTCAACTTGACCTGGATACCCTGCGCCACATCCTTGAACACGCCGGCATCGCCGCTATTGACCGTGAGCGTGCCACTATGGGCACCGCTAGAATCGGTATACGCGATCTGTAAGTTGTCATCGGTACCTACCGTCCCGCTTGTCTGGACCGTAAACGTGTAGGTATTATTGGCCGTGCCGCTGAAGCCGTTCACGCCAGTGTTCACCGTCGGCGTCGCGGTGCCCGTGTAGTCGGCGCTGGTGTCCGCGAGGCCGATGTAACTTCCGGCCAATTCCGGCCGGCGCGCGCCGCTTGCATCGGCGGCCAGGTTATTCGTGAGCGTGATGGCATTGTCGACTCCGAGCTTGTTCGAGGTCAGCAACAGGCGATACGGCTGCGTCCGGCTGTTGGAACCATCGTTGATGATCGCGGCGGTGACGCCCACGCCAGAGCCATTGATCGCGTTGGCCAGTCCTTGCAGCGTGTTGTTGGTGCTGTCAATGGTAATCGTCGTGGCCCCGCTGCCGACCTTGAGTTGGAGCGTGCCTTGCGTGATCGTGCTATCGGCAGAATCGAATCCCTGCGAGGCGATCTGGTGGGCCCGCGCCAAACTGTTGACGCGGACATTATAGACGCCGGGAGTGGCACTATTCCCCGCTGCGGCGGTGACCAGGCTCTGGTCGCTGGAGGCAACGTTGCGAATGGCCAGGACGCCGTTCGCCGGCTGGGCGAGCTGGCTGATCTGGCCCTGAAGCGTCAGCAGCCGGGCTTCGACGCTCTTGAATGCGGTCTGTTCGGCGGTCAGCTTGTCCTGTTTGTTCTTGAGTAGCTGGACACGGGCTTGATCCCCGGCCAGAAGTCCCTGGATGATCTGGTCCGTGTTCAGGCCCGTCGCCAGGCCGCCGACCGTGGTCGTTGCCATGAACTCACCTCATGCTGGGAAATCGGTATGAACAGGCGGGACCCCTCCGAACGCAGAATACTCAACCATACCTCATAAGTTACCTGCTCGTCGCCATCCCCGCCGTGGGAATATCTGGGACTCTCTGCTTTGGGAACGGCCTGTGCCGAACGGTCCGAGGAAACCGCCTCCGCAACGGCAAAGCGGGTCGAGCATCCCCGGGTTGCTCGACCCGCAGACCGGCCCGAAGAAGGAAACGGTTGCTGGCAGCCTTCAGCCAACTTTATTTCAGCAGCGCCAGGACGAGCTGGGGGATCTGGTTGGCGTTAGACAGCACCGTGGTGCCGGCCTGGAGCAGCACCTGGTTCTTGGTGAAGTTGGCCGTCTCAGCGGCAAAATCGGTGTCGCGTATCACCGACTCCGCATTGGTCGTATTCTCCAAGGTCGCCTGGAGGTTGTTCGAGGTCGACTGCAAGGTCTGCGCCTGGAAGGCACCCAAGGTACCGCGCAGGTTGGTCACTTCTTTGCTCGCCTGGTCGATAATGCTAATGGCATCTTGAGCTCCCTGCGTCGTGCGGACGTCGATATCGCTGAGCTTGTTAAACAGGTTACCAGCGATCCCGAGTCCCAGGGCCGAGGTCTTGACACTGCCCAAAGTCACCTTGGCCGTCTGGCCCGCGTTGGCACCAATCTGGAAGTTCAAAGAGTTGTCCAGGACCGTCAGGGTCCCAAGGGTGCCGCTGGGCGAGGAGGCCGTGGCGAGCGTCTTGAAGTTGGCGGCCGCCGTCGTATCCAGCCCCGACACCGCGATACTGATGCCCTTGGCGCCACCCGTGGCCGCGCCGGTGAGCACATTGCCGTTGCCAGTAGCCAGGTAGGCGCCAATTCTGCCGGCCACATCGACGCCGGCATCGGTCTGCAACGTCGTGCCGAAGCCACTCGTGTTGCCCGCCGCCGATGTCGCCAGGTTCGATTGCACCGAAATGGTGGCGTCGCGGCCAAACTGGACCGTGCGCAGACGGGTTTCACCCGCATCGCCGGTCAAGTTCCCGAAATCAACAGTGCCCTGGTTCCCCAGAGCATTGGACAAGTTCAAGGAGATCTGAGAGTCGAGGGAGTCATTGCCCGTCTTGCCCGTGACAATCAGATGGCCCAAAGTGGGGGAGTTCGCGGTGGTGTCGATGCTGAGAGCATCGCCGCTGGCAGTAAAGCCGGTGGCCTCGCCGTTGATCTTGTCCAGCAGAGCTTGGACGGTGGTGCCATCCTGACCTGCTCCGCCACCCACGGTGAAGGTGTCCTTGAACAGCTTGCCATCGGACGTGGTGCCGGAAAAGTTGATCACGTCGCCGGCCTGGAGAGCGGTCCCGTTGCTGGGAATGAGGCTGGCGAGCGCCGTGGTTCCGTCGGCGGCGACGATGTTGCCCCCGCTGAGGGTATTGAGGGCGGTGCTACTGGTCAGGTTGAGGGCATGGTTCTCGGCTACGACACCCGTCTGGTCCGTAAACTGGTTGATCTGGGTCTGCACCTGCGACACCGTCGAGCCGGCGGTCAGCTTGATCGAGACCCCATTCAGCGTCAAGTTCTCATCCTGGGACAGGTTGGCTTTCTGGATTTGACTGACCTTGACGACTGCCCGCTCGGCCGCCTGAGTGATATTGATGTCATAGACTCCAGGGCTAGCGTCGCTGGTTCCCTTCAGGAAGGTGATATTGCTATCGCTGGCCGTGCCATTGATGCCGGCGGAGCCATCGAGCAGTTTCTTGCTCCCGAACTGGGTGTTGTTGGCGATGCGGTCGATGGTGGCCAGGGCGTTGCTGACCTGGGCCTGGTTGGCGGCGTTGGCGGCAGCATCGTTGACACCACTGTTGGCCGAGTCGAGTGCCAGACCGCGGACCTGGACGAGCAGGCTGTTGATTTCGTTCAGCGCCCCTTCACCCGTCTGCACCAGCGACACCGCTTTCGCGCTGTTGTTGATGGCAGTTTGGAGGCCAGCGATCTGGGCGCGTTGTTCTTCGGAAATGACCAGGGCGGCCGGGCCATCGGCAGCTCGGTTGATCTTCAAGCCGGAGGACAAGCGCTCCAGGGACTGGTTCAGATTGTTCGAGGTCCGCGCCAGATTGTGCTGCGCCGTCAACGACCCCACGTTGTTGGTGATGACCAAACTCATGCGGTGATCCCCTTTCTCTTCATCAGGTGCCGGTCCAGACAGGTGGCACCAGTTGCCTGGTCCACCTCCTCTGCCTCTCTTATCGAAGCTATCGCTGGCAACTTGCTCGAAAAATGGGATCTCCGAGTGGGAGGTAACGGAAGGGAGAGTTCGCGAGGAATTTGGGTGAGGACGGAACAGAATTGTTTACCTCCGGCGAAATCTCCGCGTTCGGGAGTTTTCGCCGGCGGCGTGCGTTCCAAAGTGCGATGTGCTGAAGGGGGTTCTGATTACGCCAGACAGGGTCCGGGTGCAAGGTTCCGTTTAGCGGGAAGCCGTCGGCAACCGCTGGGACGCGGTCGCCGACGGCTCCCCGCTAAACAGACCAGGATTCCTCAACCGGATCCGCTCTCAGAGAATGCGAATAGGCTTTCGGTCTGGTTCTACCTTGAGGCGGTCGTGGTTG
>JBGQLF010000201.1:0-10569 GCA_041499985.1 Gemmataceae bacterium | reverse complement strand
TGGCGGTCCACGAAAAACTCGACATCATCGACGAAGCGAAAAACCATGCTGGTCGCTTCCGCGTGGATGTAGTCCTCGGTCTCGGTAACGATCTTCAGTCTTGGAATGGCGCCCAGCGCAGTTTTGAGGCGCCTCAGGCTTTCGTCCCTTCCTCCGTCGAACGGTATCGGCTCCATCCGGTGCTGGTCATCCATAGCTTGCGTCGAAACGCAATTCGGCGAGTTCGGACAAGTAGCCAGTCGACCGTCTACCACACCCAGGTTCGTGGGCTTCGTTGCCCTGGCACTGCGGAGAGCCAGCAGCAGCACCAGCGCAAGCAAAACGAGCGCGATGACGGAGTACATCCTACGTTTCCTGATCAGCGGCATTGCCGAGGGTCCAGTTTTCGGGGTTTACCGTACTTACCTGCAATCGGGCCATTGTGAACCATGCTCTGCCTATCCCTCTAACCATTATCTACTGAGACCGCCCTTTCGGGAGTACACCGCCGCGGACCGTTCCTCGCTTGCCAGACTTGAAGTAGAGCCATTCCAGGTACAGCTTGACGTAATCGTCCATCATGCCAAAGGGGACTTTGGCTTCCTCGCAAATGGCGACGCACGGCGGACAGCGCAGGCGAACCGTTGCGTTGAAGATGTCGCCTTTTTGCAGCGGGTGGTAGAATATAGTCAAACGGGACGGCCGGAGTAGTTACCTGGCCGGCGATCGCCCCTTCGTGCCACGCCCTTACTCTCGTGGGCGACTGATCGTCAGGAACGGCAGGGACAGTCTCACTGCCGAAGGAGATTCTGAGAATGAAGCGTGGTATCTCGCCATGTAGAAGGTACTGGGACACCGCCTCGAAGTGCCGAAGGAGAATCCGATCATGGACCTGACCATTCAGCCAGACCCTGTGCCCCTTCGCAAGGACGAGTACGGCACCATCCGCGTGGGGAATTCCCAGGTCCTGCTCGACATCGTGATCCGCGAATTCGAGAATGGAGCCTATCCCGAGGACATCGTCCACGGCTACCCGACGCTCCAGTTGGAGGACGTGTACGCCGTGATCGCCTATTACCTGCGGCATCGGGACGCGGTGGACACCTACCTCCAGAAGCGGCGGACGGAGGCGGAGAAGCTGCGGCAGGAAATCGAAGCGACGCAGCCGGACCGTTCTGGCTTGCGGGCGAAGCTGTTAGCCCGTCGTGCACAGCTGGAGCAAGAGCATGCTTCGCTTGGCAAGTGACCAGGATGTCAATGATCGCATCATTCGTGGATTGTTTCGTCGCGTGCCAGACCTCGACCTCGTCCGGGTTCGAGAGGTTGGCCTCAGCCAAACGCCAGATCCGGAAATCCTGGAGTGGAGCGCCAAGGAGGAAAGAGTCCTCATCACTGAAGACGTGAACACGATGGTCGGCTTTGCCTGGGCTAGGGTAAAGGCGGCACAGCCGATGCACGGCGTGCTCGCCTTGCGCGAAGGCGTGAGCATCGGTCGGGCAATAGAAGACATCCTCCTGGTGGCGGAGTGCTATACAGCCGAGGAGATGAAAGCCCTGGCCGTGGTGTACATCCCCTTGTGACTGGCACAGGCCAGCCCCAAGGGCAGGCTGCACTTCGAGTTGACGGCAGACGACCTTTTTCAGCTGCACGAGTCATTGCCCAAGTGGTGGCTGGTTCAGAGGGATGAGGAATAGCGTGGTCATTGCGTGGAATAACGCCACGCTATGGCACACCATTCGCCCATGTGGGGGCAAAGGAGGTGGCGGAAGCCATTATCTGGCTGACTCTTGTGTTCTGAATGAATGGCGCGGCATGAGGCGAAGTAGAGTGAATGACGCTCTTACGGAAATCAACCGATGACTACGACTGCTAGCTGGATCTCAAAAAAACCGGATCGGTGCGGTGGGGATGCTTGCGTCCGCAATACCCGGATCACCGTCTGGGGGCTCGTTGCCTACCGCCGACTCGGGATGTCCGATGCCGAGATCCTCGGGGCCATCCAAGGATTGACCGCCGCCGACCTGGAGGCCGCCTGGGAATACGCCACTACGAACCCGGATGAAATCGACCGCGCGATTCGCGAGAACGAGGAGGGCGAAGAAGGCTTCGTGGAGTGAGGGCCGAGGCGACTCTACTGCCAAAGCTGCTCTCAGGCAAGATTCGCGTATCGGGCGGCATGCCTAGGATGGAGGCAGACTCATGACGGGCGACGAGCTGGAAGCGTTGGTCCGCCTCGGTGAGAGCGAGCATCAAGAGTTCAAGGCGACGACGGGCCAACGGACGGAAGCTGCCCGAACCCTCTGCGCCATGCTCAACCATCAGGGCGGCCGCGTCTTCTTCGGTGTGCAGCCCAAGGGGAATGTCGTCACCGGAATGCAAGTGACGGACAAGACTCTTGACGATGTGGTGCATGAGCTACGGGCCATTGACCCGCCGGTGTTCCCACCCGTCCAGCGGGTCGTCGTTGGACCAGGCAAAGAGGTCATCGTCGTCGAAGTCTCCCAGGGCCCGCGGCGCCCGTACTCCTACAAAGGGAGGGCGTATCGTCGGGTGGGCACGACCACCCTGGAACTGAGCCGCGACGAATACAACCGACTGCTGCTGGAACAGCTGCACGCTACCGCTCGCTGGGAGAACGAGCCGGCCGTCGGTTGGACCGTCGACGACCTGGACGCTGGGGAACTGGTCCGCACGCTGGAGGAGGCCATCCGCCGCGGCCGATCGGAGGACCCCGGCACGCGAACCCCCACCGACATCCTGCGTGGGTTCGGCCTGCTGAAGCAAGATCAGCTGCTGCGTGCTGCCGTGGTGTTGTTCGCCCGGCCCGAGCGGCTCCTTCCAGATTACCCGCAATGCCTGTTGCGCCTGGCCCGCTTCCGGGGCCTTGACCGGACGGAGTTCCTCGACAACCGCCAGTACGAGGGGAACGCTTGCGACTTACTCGTGCGGGCCGAGCGGTTTCTGCGCGACCACTTGCCGATCGCCGGCCGGGTGGTGCCGAACCTGTTCGAGCGCATTGACGACCCCCTGTACCCGCCGCTGGCCCTGCGTGAGGCGTTGGCCAACGCCCTGTGCCATCGCGACTACAGCATCGGTGGCGGCTCCGTAGGCGTGGCCATCTACGACGATCGGCTGGAAGTGACCTCCTCGGGCACGCTGCACTTTGGGTTGACGGCAGACGACCTCTTTCGGCCTCACGAGTCGTTGCCGTGGAACCCGCTCATCGCCAGGGTGTTTTACCGCCGAGGGATCATCGAGGCCTGGGGCCGGGGAACCCTCAAAATGGCCGAGCTGACCCAGCAGGCGGGGCTACCCAGGCCGGAAATCGAGGAGGGTGGTGGCTGCGTGACCATCCGCTTCCGGCCGAGAGAGTACTCACCGCCGCTGCGGATCAGCCATGACCTGACGGACCGGCAGCGGCAGCTTCTCCAAATCCTGAACGACGGAGTTAAGTGGCGGTTTCAGGACATCTACAACCGACTCGCGAATCGTCCGGCAGAGCGCACCGTGCAGGTGGACTTGCGCTTTTTACGCGACCTCGGACTTGTGGTTTCGGGTGGACATGGCCGAGCAGCTCGTTGGTGGCTCAAGACCGGTGCGGAATAGCGCAGGATAGCGCAGGATGGCGCAGGATAGCGCAGCAAGAAACCCAGAACTCCACGCCCTTCACCTAAAACCAGCTGCGCCGGCTGGGCACTGGCCTGTTGACGGCGTAGCCTGGACGGCCTGCCCGGGTTGCTTCCCGAGATGAAAAATGCCCGGCGGGGCCTTCGAACCACGAGGGCCTACCAGACCCGCCGGGCCAGCCTTTCCTTTGGCCGAGCGGCCCCCTCCCCCCTACCCCGCTCCCCCGCGGGGGAGTGGGGTAGGGGTGAGGGGGCCGCTCGACACCGGACAACGACCTGGACTTGGCATTTCGGCACGCTCCGGAGGAGAACGAATCGCCTCCGAATTCTGGCATGGCAGATCGTCGGGATCTGCCGCGAAGTGCTCGCCACGCGGAAGCCGGCGCCATTGTTGTCGTTGGACGGCCGGTTCGTGTTGCGGTTGGCCGAACGCACGTTCGACGCAGCGTTGTTGAACGTGCCGCCACGCAACGGGCGGCTACACGGTCCTTGCCCGACGGAAGCGATGTTCACGGAACAACCGCCTCCGCAGTCGATAGGTATCGGCTTGCCGGGCATGGCCAATCCAGCTCAGGATGCGACAGCGGGCGTCCGCGAGGCTGATCTGGTAGTGGGCATACTGCTTTGGCCACAACTGTGCCCCTCAGTTTCACCCTGAAAGGGTGGCACACCACAGCCCAGGGTCGCACCGCGCACCCTGGGTGACGGAGACCACTGCTCCCCTTTTTTCACCCTGAAAGGGTGGCACACCACAGCCCAGGGTCGCGCCGCGCACCCTGGGTCACGAAGCCCGTCCTGGCTCGATTTCACCCTGAAAGGGTGGCACAACACAGCCCAGGGTCGCGCCGCGCACCCTGGGTCAGGAAGCCATCATCGCCTGTACCACCCTGTAGGGGTGGCACAACACAGCCCGGAGTCGTACACTCCATCTCGGAATTCCGGGAAATCCATCGCATGGATGAACCCCGAAAGAGTTCGTCACGGCCTACACCTGGAACCGACTTCACTCCACTGGCGAGACAACCATGTCCCAATCGCTCGCACAAATCTACCTGCACCTGGTCTTCTCGACCAAACATCGCACCCCCCATTTGCAAGACCCGGCTTTGCGCCAAGGGATGCACGCTTATCTCGCGGGCATTTGCAACAACCTGGATTCACCAGCCCTCATCGTTGGGGGCGTGGCAGATCACGTGCATCTGCTTTGTCGCCTGTCGAAGACGCTAGCTCTGGCCGACTTCCTCCGCGAACTGAAACGCGATTCCTCCAAGTGGATCAAAGACGAAGCGCCGGCGCTCGCGGACTTCCACTGGCAGAATGGCTACGGAGCCTTTTCCCTCAGCCCGTCCCACGTGGAACCCCTCCGGGCGTATATTGCCCGCCAGGAGGAGCACCATCAGCGCGAGACGTTTCAGGACGAGTTTCGTCGTTTGTTACGGAAGTACGGCATCGCGTACGACGAACGCTATGTTTGGGATTAGTCGGGCGACGTGGACCCGGCTTGGGGTCCGGGGCATTGTCCCACCCTTACAGGGTGGAAAAGGGGGAACGGTGGTCTCCCGTCACCCAGGGTGCGCGGTGCGACCCTGGGCTGTGTTGTGCCACCCTTACAGGGTGGAAAAGGGGGGATGGTCTCCCCGACCCAGGGTGCGCGGCGCGACCCTGGGCTGTGTTGTGCCACCCTTTCAGGGTGCAAGAAGGAGGATGGTGGTTTCCCCAACCCAGGGTGCGCGGCGCGACCCTGGGCTGTGTTGTGCCACCCTTTCAGGGTGCAAGAACGGGCCGTGTGCTGGCAAGACCATAACACCAGGTCGTAGGTCTTGATGAGGAGAGGGATCTCGGGTTGGCGTTTGGCTTCCGTGCTCATCGCGAGTTCCTGTTCGCCCCTGGTGCCGCCTCCTACCGCCGGAAAGAGCAAGACCCATCTCGACGGCCAGGACAACATGGCATGCAATCAAAGGTGCTGTAAATAAGATATATGTAATATCTAAAAATCAGCGCCGAGCCCGCCTTCGGCGGGCTTTCTCAAGAGCGAGTGATTCCTGAGTAATTATATCGTCACATGTTAAATGGTAAGAATGTAAAAGGGTTCAACGGTAAGTCCTCGCCACGCGGAAGCCGGCCCCAGTATTGTCGATGGACGGCCGGGGCGTGCCGCGGGTGGCCGAACGCACGAGCAACGCGGAATGGATGAAGGCGCCGCCGCGCAACAGGCGGCTTTGATTCTCTCTAATATCTAAAATATCTTCTTTATCCTCAATGGCTCGCCCCTGGCCGGACCAGCGGTATAGGAAGGCCGGCTCTTGGCACCACTCATATACATTGCCATACATATCAAATAATCCCAGGTCGTTGGGCTTCAGCAGACCCCCCGGCCAGACATGGTTCTCAGCATTGCCCAGGAACCAGCCATAGCGCTCTAGCATCTTCTCGTCCTGTACCCCATAGGCCCGGCTCGTCCGGGCCCCCGCCCGGCACGCATATTCCCACTCCGCCTCCGTCGGCAGCCGGTAGCCGGTCTTGCCCAGGTACGCTGGCGGCAGCACCTTCCCCTCGGCCACATCTTGCGGGTAACACCACTCCGATTCGGGAATGCCCTCTTGCGCACTCAGCCAGTTGCAATAGTTGGCCGCATTGTACCAGGTCACATTGATGATCGGCCCCTCAGGCTTTGGACTGTACTGATTCGTGTAGCGATGCGTGGGCCGGAAACGCTTGAACTGCTCGACGGTGACCTCTTTGGTGCCCATAGCGAACGTACGACCGATTTGCTTGCGGTGCAACGGCTCGTTGACCGCGACCCGGCTCGGTTCCTGTGCCGGCGAACCCATCCAGAACTCGACGGGGCCAGGGATGAGCACCAGGGTCTGCCCCTGACCGTTGACGTACCAGCGCCGCCCTTCGCGCGCCTGCGGGGAAACCATCTCCTTGTCTATCTTGGCCAGATCCGCGGCGTAGCCCCAACGACGCAACAGCCACTCCACCGCTCCGTGAAGGCCCGGATCGGGATTGTCGCGGTAGGTCCCCAGCAGCGCTGTCGCTAGTTTCTGGCGCTCCGGCACGGGTAGCTTGTCCTCGCCGAATTCGCCCAGGCATAAGAGCAGGGCCCGCCGAATCGACACGTCGCGCTCTTCCTCCCACCGCCGCAGCAGAGTGCCCGCATCGGTCCCCAGCGGGCTGAGGCGATGGATCAGATACGTCCGCACCCGCGGGTCTGGGCTGTGCCGTAGCAGCGGCCAAACGAGCTCGTCTTGACCGAGTTGGAGCAAAGCCACGGCCGCCTGCGCCTGACGCAAGGCCAGGGCATCCTTGGCGGCCTCCGGCACCACCGGCCGGTGCCACACCGACGCCGTGGCCAGCGGTTGGGCTGCTTCCAGGGAGAGCACCGTCACAGTCATCGGCCGATAGCCTTGTCTAGCAAGCTCACGACAGCGTTCCAGATGAGCAGCCGGGTCCAGGCCGTGGCTCTCAGTCGATTCCAGCGCCGGGCTGGCGTGCCACACCGCCGCGTACTGGCCGTCGAAGTGCGCCGGGCGCAGCAGGGCCTGGAAACCCGGATGGCCCCGGAGTCCGTCCAGGTCCGCATCCGTCTGGATGTGCCGATAATTCTGATAGCCGTTGGCCGCCGCGTCCTGGAGAAGTGCCACGGCCCGCTCGGCATAGGCTTTGGCCCGCTCCGGCTGGGGAGCCACGGCCGTCTCGCCGTCCCCCTTCCGCGACAGGGCTTGCGCCGCCACGGCATAGGCACAAGCGGCGTTGTAGAGGAAGCCAGAATCCTTGGCATTTTGGGCAATGGCCGCGTCCAGCCGTTGCATCGCCTCGGCGTCCTCGCCCAGGTAAGCGGCTATCTCGGCATCGAGAGCAGCTTTGCTGCTGGCATTGGTAGACAACTTCTGAAACTGCCCCAGGTCGGCCTTGGCTTCGATAGCCTTACCCATTCGCGCATGCGCGAGCGCGCGGTACTGGTAGGCTCCAGAGGTCTTGGGAGACTTGGTAATCAGCAGCGTCAGGTCGGCGATGGCTTCGGCGTCCTGACCCAGCCGAAACCGCGCCTGGGCGCGCTGATACAGGGCGTTGAGGTTGTCCGGCTTGGCCTTCAGGTCCTTCTCCGCCTGGGCGAGCAGTTCCGCGTCGCGCTCCCCGGGAGGTGGTGTCGCGCGCGCCTTGGCCAGGCGCACGTCAATTTGAAGATTACTCGGCGTCAACTGGCTCTCGTAGTCGAGCTCGTCATAACGGACACTGTAGACGGGGTTGTCCGGCATCTGCCCAGGCTTCCACCAGATGGCGCTGTGCCGCGTTTGCCCCGCATGGATCAGCCAGGTCTGGGTCCGCGGCACGAAGCTCTTATCGCGCAACGCTTGCCAGGCGGCAGTGTGCGGCGCACCATCGGCTACACCCACGTACATCTCGGTTTCGGCTATCTCGGCGTCTGGCCGCGCCCACAGAGCGGCGTAACGTTCCGCTTCGGAGGCTGTCCCGGGGACCGGCCCATAGCTGGCCACATCCAGGGGGACATAACCTTTCTCACGCCAGGCCCCATCCTGCTTGCGGAGCTCTTCTGCTGAGACGCCTTGCACCAGCTGCCAATCGCGGCCATCGCGGATCCAGACCGCGGCCACCTGGACGACCTGGCCAACCGCATACGGGCGAAACTGGATCGGCCGATAGCCGCAGCCACGCAGGCCATCGGCGAGGGAGGCGAACTGCTCCAGCGGCAGCGTCTGGCACAACGCGAACCGGTCGCCGAGCAGGCCGTGCGCCTCGGTGATCTGCCGCTGCAAGCTGGCATCGGGAGCCTTCCAGGCGGGATCGAGCGGCTCATCCTTCCACACGGGCTCCAGCGTCTTGGTCAGTTCCTGCCGCAGCGGAGCGAGCGCTTGCTCCCGGTGCGGCAGCAGCTTCGGCCATAGCTTGGCATATTGCTGGTCGTCGGCGTCTTTGAGCAACTCGGCCAGGACCGACGCTTGGTCGGCGGCGTAATCGGCGAGGATATCGGTGGCCAGTGAACGCTCGATTTCCCGGCGTTTGGTGTTGCGAAAAACGACCGTCAGCGGAGCGAGCAAGTGGGCACGCACCGGACGCAAGGAAGCCATCCAATTGGCGAGATACACCGCCGGCACGCTGACAACATCATTGGCAACCTGGTCCTGGATCTTCGCCCAACGCGGACTGTCCGGATCATAACTGGCCAACGCACCCGCGGCCCGGAGTCGTTGCTGCTCGTGGCCTGGAGCCGGTTGCTCGACAATCGTCCACAGTTTATCCAGCAGGTCCGCCTTATGCGTCGTCAGCGCGTCTCGCAGGACGGGAACTTCGTGCGCGGCCGCGTCGAGAAGCCGGTTGTACAGATAGTCGCGCTGGTTGGGGTCTACCGGCAACAGGGCGAGACTCGTATGGAGTTTCTGTGGGGAATCCGGCGCCGCCTTTTCATTCTCCTCCCGGAGCAACGGGTCCGCCCACGCCCGGTGCGCCTCCAACTCGTTAATGATCCCGGGCACCTGGGCCATGTTGGCGTTGAGCAGGCCCCGGACCAAGCCGGCCACATGCGTCGCGCGGTTTTGCTCGACGACTCGGCGCCAGGTCTCCAGGCCGGTCCCCGTTGCCAGGAGCAGCAATGCCGCCAACGTCAGGCCGCGCCAGCCGTGGTAGCGGGTCGCCGTGCGCATCATCGTGTGCTGCGGCGGCGTCCAGTCGCGCCGGCGCGTGAACAGCCGGATGTTGGCCCATTCCCACCAGGCCGGCAGATGGCGATTCTCCGACTTCGCCGTCCACAGCGCCGCCCGCTCGGCCAAACGCAGCTCGGCCCGGCCACGCACCGTCTCGCGCTGCTTGCGCGTCAGCCATTGCCGTAGCCCCGGCACCAGGTAATCGTGCGTCAGCTGGTAATAGCGGCCCGATTCTGGGGCGGCCGAGTCGGAACCCGACGCCTCTGGATCGGTCGGCGTGATCAACCGGAGCTCCGTGTCCAGGATGCGCACCAAGGCGTCGAACGCCCGGGGTTGCTGCGCATAACCCGATGCGGCGAGGAGCTCTGCATACGAGCGCATATGTCCCTTGATATCGCTACCCTGTTCGGGCAAGAGCGCCTGAAGGACACTGCGTGCCGCCTTCTGGTGGGGACGATAGGCGCCCGGTGCCGTGCTGATGCCGAACTTTTCTTCCAGGAAGGCGACGCGCACCCCTTCGGCGCCGCCGACTTCCTTCAGGGTAGCGGGGGTCCAGGGCTTTCCCTTGATCATGTCGGCAAACAGGCTGAGCCGCACCGAGATGATTTTGCCGTCCTGGGCCAGTTCCGCGACCGCCTGGCCGAGGAACCGCTCCTGCTCTGCCGTCAAGGCAGCGAGGTTGTCGGGCAGGCGTCCATAGGCCGCGCCAAACAGGCCCAGAACCTTGCGGGCATGCAACGGATCGAACAGATCGACCAGGGCGTAGTTGTGTCCCTCCAGGAGCGGAATCTCCAGCTCGTGCAGGAACCGGCTGACCGCCAGCCAGAAATCATCGCGCACCAGCAACAGGCACTGCACGTGCTGGCCATCGCATTGCCGCAGCGCTTGCATCAGCTCCGTATTCGGCTCATTGCGCTGGGCGTGCAGCCATTGCTCGAACTGGTCGAGCACCAACAGGACTTTCTTGCCGGCCGCCAACCCCCGGCCGCGACGGAGTTGGGCGAGCGCTTCGACGAGGCTCAGGTTCTCCGGCAAGCCCGGACAGCGCTTGCCCAGGCCCTTGAGGAGCCGGCTTTCCGTCTCCGCGGGCGTGGCTTCGACGTAGACCACCAGCACCTGCTCGGCCAGCCGCGGCAGCAAGCCCGCCTTGACCAGCGACGATTTGCCGCAGCCGCTCGGCCCATACAGCACACCCACGCGAAAGGTGTGATCGGCGTCGGTTTCCTCGATGCGTCGTTTCCAGAAATGCAGGCTCTCGGGCAAGCCGTGGCGATCCCGCGGGCCAGGCAACAACTCCA
>JBGQLF010000200.1:0-10570 GCA_041499985.1 Gemmataceae bacterium | reverse complement strand
GGGGTTCCCCCGGTCCGTGGCTTATGTATATTTTTTTACATTTACCGGCCCCCCACATGTTTGGGGGGGGTGTTTTTTTTTGGGGGGCATTTTTCCAACTGGGCCCCGCCCCCCCGCAATTTTCAAACCTCCCCGCCACAATGCTGTTACCTGCCTTTGAACCAGGCCGGCGTACCAAGGTTGCGCAGGCTTTCTGGAACCGGAAAGGAACGACTCATGGCGACGATCCAGGACATCTTGGCCCATAAGGGAACACAGGTTTTTACGATCGGCAAAGGGGCAACCGTGGTCGATGCCGCGGTGCTCATGAATGAACACCGCGTGGGTGCCGTGGTCGTTACGGACGAGGGACGTGTCGTCGGCATGTTCACCGAACGCGACGTGCTCCGACGCGTGGTGGGCGAGCGGCGCGACCCGGCTGAGACGCTCGTGGCCGACGTGATGACCCTGGAGGTCCTGTGCTGCACGGCCGCGACGACAATCGAAGAAGCGCGCGGCGTGATGAAGAACCGCCGCATCCGTCACTTGCCTGTGGTCGATGGGGAGCATTGCCTCCAGGGATTGGTTTCCATCGGCGACCTCAATGCCTATCAGTCGACCAGTCAGGAACAGACGATCTATCTGCTGCACGAGTACTTGTACGGGCGCGTGTGAGAGGTGTTCCGGGTAGCGGCCGAGCCGATCCGCGAGAAGGGACCATGATTCCAGGACCATGGCACCGCGTGCCTCTTCAGGCGATGCGAAGGATGCGGCAGGTCTCCTCATAGCTCGCTTCCAGTTCCAGGGGCACAGCGAGGTTGTCGGCGAGCCACAGCGGCAGCGTCGGCAGCGGCTGGCCGACGGCCACGGGGTACGTCCAGGTTTCCAGCAGCCAAGCGTTGTCCTTCATCGTGCCGCGACAGGCCGCCGCGTACACAGCGGGTGCCTCGGGCGCCAGCGCCGGGTCCGTCTCACCGATCAGCTCCAACAGCTCGCCGTACAGGTTGAAGTGCCGGTTCGTCACCAGATCGACGACTGTCACCGACACCTGCTCCTGAAGCAAGGCGGCGCACTTGGCGACGAAGGCCCGGCGGTGTTCGGGTCGGTCCTTGTTGGCGGGACTGACGAACTCGACGGCCGCGACCAATCGGTTCCCGCTTTCGAGGTCGAAAACGCGGATTTCGTAGGCGGCCACGGCGGGGAGGTCCGTGATCAGCGTGAGAGTCGGCTGCGGGGGCGCCCAAACCGCAGTCGCCACGCCACCGTCCTCGCCGTCGCCGGGGCCGTGCTTCCGCCCGGACGAAGGGGCTTCTTCCTCCTCAAAGGTGCCGACGTCGATCTCGGCGCTCCCGCCCAGCTGGACGCGCGGCTCGGCGACGTAACGGGGCGGCAGTTTGCGGCCCAGTGCTAGGACGATCATGGCCGGCCATTGGGCATGGAAGCCTCCCCAGTGGCGTCGCCGTTCCAGCGGTGGGCGAAAGTGATCACGCAGCGGCATGGCAGTGTCCTCCCAAGCATCATTCTACTCTCGATCCCGTGGCGCGGGGACGAGTCGAGCGAAACCGGGTCGGCGGCGTGCTGGATCAAGTCACTGACCTGGACCGCTCGGAACTGGTCGAGGAACTGGGCGTCATAGCCCCGTGAGCAAGGGGTGGCAGAAAGCGTGCGAGTTAGACGGGGCTCGATTCCTTGAATCGAGCCCCGTTGCCGTTCTCGTTCCCGGTTTTCGTCGCGCTCGCCATCCGGGCGTATCGAGGATTTCCTGCCAGGCAGGTGGTCGGCGTCGTAGCCTTGATCTACCACGCGCTACCCACTGATCTCACGGCAATGCCGTTTTTCCCATCAGATACCGATCACACTCGCGCGCGGCGCCGCGCCCTTCGTTGATGGCCCAGACCACCAGGCTTTGACCGCGCCGCATATCGCCAGCGGCAAACACGCCGAGCACGCTCGTGGCAAACTTGCCATGGTCCGCCTTGACATTGGTGCGAGCATCCTTCTCCACGCCGAGCTTGTCGAGGAGCTGGTTTTCCGGTCCGAGAAAGCCCATCGCCAGCAGAACAAGCTGGGCGGGAAAGACGCGTTCTGTGCCGGGGATCTCCTTGGGAAGGATCCGGCCATTGTCGCGCGCCCATTCCACCTGCATGGTGTGCAATTCTTGGACTTGACCGTTGCCATCGCCGACAAACTTCTTGGTCGTGATGCAGTACTGCCGAGGATCGCTGCCGAAGATCGCCTTGGCTTCTTCCTGACCGTAATCGAGTCGATAGATCTTGGGCCATTGCGGCCAGGGGTTATCGGCAGCGCGTGCATCCGGCGGCATCGGCAGAATCTCGAACTGCACCAGGCTGTTGCAGCCGTGGCGCATGGCGGTGCCAACGCAGTCGGTGCCGGTATCGCCGCCGCCGATGACGATCACGTCTTTACCCTTGGCGGAAAGGTACCTGCCGTCTTCGTGATTGCTGTCCAGCAGGCTCTTGGTGTTGGCGTGCAGAAACTCCATCGCCATATAGATGCCCTTGAGGTCACGGCCCGCAATCGGCAGGTCGCGCGCCTGGGTAGCCCCGCCACAGAGCACCACCGCGTCGAATTCCTGACGCAGCTTATCCGCGGGATAGTCCTTGCCGACTTCGCAATTCGTGACAAACCGGATCCCCTCGGCGGCCAAGAGGTCGATACGCCGCTGGACCGTGCGCTTGTCGAGCTTCATGTTGGGAATGCCGTACATGAGCAAGCCACCGATGCGATCGGCACGCTCGAAGACAGTGACCCAGTGGCCAGCGCGGTTGAGCTGGGCAGCGCAGGCCAGGCCGGAGGGACCGGAGCCGATCACGGCCACCTGCTTGCCGGTGCGCTGGGCCGGCGGCTCGGGCACGATCCAGCCTTCCTCGAAGCCCTTGTCCACGATGGCGCACTCGATGCTCTTGATCGTGACCGGCGCCTCGTTGATCCCGAGCACGCAAGAGCCTTCACAGGGCGCAGGACAGACTCGGCCGGTGAACTCGGGGAAGTTGTTGGTTTTGTGGAGGCGTTCCAGGGATTCTTTCCACAGGCCGCGGTAGACCAGGTCATTCCACTCGGGAATGAGGTTATTGATGGGGCAGCCGGAGGCCATGCCTTCGAGCAGAGTGCCGGTGTGGCAGAACGGTACGCCGCAGTCCATGCAGCGGGCGCCCTGTTTTTGCAGCATCGCGACATCGCTGTGCTCATGGAATTCGGACCAGCTGTGGACGCGCTCGGCCGGGTGCTTGACCAGCGGCAGCTCGCGGGGATATTCCAGGAAACCGGTAGGCTTACCCATAGCACACCTTGGAGAGTTTACGCGCTCGAGCCAGATCGTTGGCTCCCGCGTACGATCCTTGGGGATCAGTAGCCGTCATCCTCATCGTTGGGGAGGATTTTCCGGGCCACCAGGTCCTTCCATGCGGCCATCACCTTATCGGTCGCACCAGCAGCACGGAGGCATTCCGTAACTGGGCCTTCCTCGGTCTTGAGTTCGGGAAAAGTCAGCAACAGCCCTAGCAAGTCACCCAAATCTGTTCCGCCCTTTGGGGTCTTGAGACGTCTGGTCAGGCTTCGAACCTTCGAGCTGATTAGCTCCACCGGAGTGAGAACACGAACTTCCTCGATTCGCTGGTTGTGCGGCAAGGAAGTGATGTGATAAACGTCAACCAGGTGACGGTTCTCAGGTTTGCGCACCTGGTAGAGACGATAACCAACCCCTTCACGAATCATGCGGCTATGGATCGCCATATCGAACTGTTGACTCAAGAAGTGACGTAATTCTTCTACCAACTCAGTGGCGGATGGAGAAAGAATATCGACATCTTGACTCATACGTGGATCATTACTATAGGCGTTGACGGCGTGGGCGCCGCAGAGGATGGCATCATCCCGGCCGCGCAAGAATTCCAGGAGCGCATCGTGGACCGTAGCCAGCGGCAGCGGCTCGCGCATGCAGAATTCCCGAAATGTCAGCGAGCCATCCCCGAACATTGGTCGATCCCCCAGATAAGCCTATCGTGCTTCACGTTGCAGATCAGCCCGCAGGCGTCACCCAAGTGGCTTCCGTGACTCCTTACCAGTTGTGTCGATTCAAAATCGGCTCGTATTGGCTCCAATACTGGGAGAGGTCCAGTTGCTTCCCCGCTATGTTGCAAGCGACGTCAAAGGGCTCTGCATGATAAACAATCTCACTGGAGATTCCCGGCGGTGGCTGCTCCAGACGTGTGCGTAACGTATTACGTCGCGCATGGGCATCCACCCGTGGAAGCTGATGAATTTCCACTAAACAATCTTCAACGACCTCCCAGAACGAATCTCTTGCTTGGCGATTCTTCTGGGTCTGCGGAATCTGTTTGGTCTTCATGGGATCTCCCTTGGTGTGCTCGCGGCAAGTACCTGGGCCGCGCTAGCAGTGTGAAAGCTTATCTGATCCGCATCGTGGATTGCGAGACGCTGTCTCCACGAAGCCACCACGGGGCCGATGACTACATCATACCAGCCGCCATTTGTTGTTCTCCCATGATCGCTGGCTCCACGGCGACAATGAAAAACCAGACTCCAAAAATCGTCGGCATCAAAACCGCCCCGCACGAACCAAAGGCATTGCAGGTTGGCCAACTCATCCCGACCCACATCAAAGCGGATGATGGCCGGGTGGGTTCCAGGGTACTGCCAAGCCAGTTGCCACGCCCAGGAACGTGCCTGGCGCTCTACAGTCGTCGTGTAGAATCCTCTGCCATGATCACAGTGCCTTCGTCCCTGACTGACATCGACACCCCGCAGAATCGAAGGCACATGAATGTCCAGCGTGCCGTGATACAAGATCGCATACTGGCTCGCCCATATTCCGGGATTGGCGAAGAGCGGAAGGGCGGCCATTCCTCTTCACCCCTAACGTATTCACACTGGCCGGCAAGTCAGCGTCCACCGTCACTACAAGAACCGGGCAATCAGACACCATCGGCTCCTGTCGCGTCAGCAGAGTTTCCAGGCACCCTTCGATCGCTTCCTTGATATTGATCAACGCTTCCTCCGCCGTGTCGCCTTCGCTGATACAGCCGGGGATGGCGGGACATTCGACCACATAGCCGCCATCTTCCTCATCAGGTGTCAAGATAACGGTGAACCTCATCACTCATCTCCTCTGCCGGGCCTGTCCCGGTTCCAAAGCGCCTACTTCCCTCCCGCCCGTGCCAGATCATGCGCGTTCTCATCAAACGCCGCCATGATCGCCTCTTCTTCCGACAACCCGCTTGCCTTGAAGCGCTTCTGTGTCTCGATCACGCGCCGGTAATCGTTGGGGTAGACCTTGACGAACTTCGGCACCATCTCGTCCCACAAGGCAAGCACTTTCCATGCCCGATCGCTCTTGGTGTAGTCGGCATGCCGGCGGATCATGCCTCGCACCATCTCGATCTCGTCCGGATCTTCCAACTTGTACAGCTTGACCATCTCCATATTGCAGTGGGGCGGGAAATCGCCGGCCTCATCGAGTACATAGGCGATACCGCCCGACATGCCCGCGGCGAAGTTGCGACCGGTCGAGCCAAGCACCACCACACGACCGCCTGTCATGTACTCGCAGCCGTGATCGCCGACCGCCTCGACCACGGCATGCACTCCACTGTTGCGCACCCCGAAGCGCTCGCCCGCCATACCGCGGATATACGCCTCGCCGCTCGTGGCGCCGTAGAGGGCGACATTGCCGACGATCACGTTCTCTTCCGGCACAAACGTCGAACCCTTGGGCGGATAGACGATGATCTTGCCGCCCGACAAGCCCTTGCCGACGTAGTCGTTGGCATCGCCCTCGAGGATCAGCGTCATGCCGTGCGGCATGAACGCGCCAAAGCTCTGCCCGGCCGAGCCTCGGAAGTGCAGCCGAATCGTGTCCTCGGGCAGCCCGGCGGCGCCGTGGCGCCGCGTCAGCTCGCTGCCGACAATGGTGCCGACCACGCGATTGACATTGCGGATCGGCAGCGTCGCGGAAACCGGTATCCTGCTTTCGAGCGCCGGTTTGCATAGCTCCAGAAGCGTCGTGTTGTCGAGGGCCTTGTCCAAACCGTGATCCTGCGGAATCTGGCAATAACGGCCGACATCGGCGGACACTTTCGGCTGGTGGAAAATCTGCGCGAAATCGAGGCCGCGAGCCTTGTAGTGCTCCACCGCCTGCTTCATCTCCAGCTTCTCGGTATGGCCGATCATCTCGTTGAGGGTGCGGAAGCCGAGCTGAGCCATCAGCTCGCGCACTTCCTGGGCGATGAAGTGCATGAAGTTGACGACGTGGGCCGGATCGCCGGCGAACTTGGCCCGGAGCCGCGGATCCTGCGTGGCCACGCCGACGGGACACGTATTCAGATGGCACACGCGCATCATCACGCAGCCCAGCGCCACCAGCGGCGCCGTGGCGAAACCGAACTCCTCGCCGCCAAGCAGGGCGCCGATGACCACATCGCGACCGGTCTTGAGCTGGCCATCCACTTCGACCACGATTCGGCTGCGCAGGTTATTGAGCACGAGCACCTGATGCGTCTCGGCCAGGCCGAGCTCCCACGGCACGCCCGCATGCTTGATGCTGGTCAACGGCGACGCCCCCGTGCCACCGTCATGGCCGCTGATCAGGACGACATCCGCATGGGCCTTGGACACCCCGGCGGCGATCGTGCCCACGCCGACTTCCGCCACCAGTTTGACGCTGATACGGGCGTGGTGGTTCGCGTTTTTCAGGTCGTGGATCAGCTCAGCAAGGTCTTCGATCGAATAAATATCATGATGCGGCGGCGGCGAAATCAGGCCCACGCCCGGCGTCGAGTGCCGCACCTCGGCGATCCACGGATAGACTTTGTGGCCGGGCAGCTGGCCGCCCTCGCCTGGCTTGGCGCCCTGGGCCATCTTGATTTGCAGCTCCTTGGCCATGACCAGGTACTTGCTGGTGACGCCGAAGCGTCCGGAGGCAACCTGCTTGATGGCACTGTTGCGCGAATCACCGTTGGGATCGAGGGCATAACGGGCTGGGTCTTCACCCCCCTCGCCGGTGTTGCTCTTGCCGCCGATCCGGTTCATGGCGATGGCCAGGGTCTCGTGCGCTTCCTTGCTGATCGAGCCGTACGACATCGCTCCGCTCTTGAAGCGTTTGAGGATCGACTCGACCGACTCGACTTCCTCGAGTGGAATTGGCTTGTCGGCGAACTTCAGCTCGAACAGGCCACGCAGCGTACACAGTCGTTTGGCCTGATTGTTTACCAGCTCGCTATACTGCTTGAAGACCTGGTAATTGTTGGTGCGGCAGGCATGCTGAAGCTTGTGCACGGTCTCGGGGTTGAACAGGTGATGCTCTCCCTCGCGCCGCCATTGGTATTGGCCGCCGACTTCGAGCAGATGGCCGTTGAGCTGCCGATCGGGGAAGGCACGTTCATGCCTAGCCCTGACTTCCGCGGCGATGACATCCAGGCCGATGCCGGAGACGCGCGAGGCGGTCCCGGTGAAGTACTGGTCGATGACCTCCCGGTTCAGGCCGATCGCCTCGAAGATCTGGGCGCCGCAGTAGCTTTGTACGGTGGAGATGCCCATCTTCGACATCACTTTGAGGACGCCCTTGGTGGCCGCCTTGATGTAGTTCTTGAGCGCTTTCTCATGCTCGATCATGGTGAGCTGTCCCTGCTCGAGCATGTCGTCAATCGTCTCGAACGCCAAATACGGATTGATCGCCCCGGCGCCGTAGCCGATGAGCAGCGCGAAATGATGCACCTCGCGCGGCTCGCCAGTCTCGAGAACCAAGGCACACTTGGTGCGCGTGCCTTCGCGAATCAGGTGGTGATGGACGCTGGCGACCGCCAGCAAGGCAGGGATGGCCGCGTGATCGCGGTCGATGCCGCGGTCGGACAGGACGATGAGATCCTGGCCTTCCACAATGGCCGTGCTGGCCTGACGGCAGACCGTGTCCAGCGCTTGCTTCAGACCTTCGGCGCCCTCGTGCGCGCGGAACAGAATCGGCAAGGTGATCGATTTGAAGCCACGCGGATTGGTGCCGTCGAGCTGCCGTAGTCTCGCCAGCTCTTCGTTCTTCAGAATCGGCGACTTGAGCTTGATCTGTCGGGCCGACTCCGGCACCGGCTTGAGAAGGTTCTGTTCCGGGCCGATGGTCGTTTCCATCGACATGATCAGCTCTTCGCGGATGGAGTCGACCGGCGGATTGGTCACCTGCGCGAACAACTGCTTGAAGTAGTTGTACAACAGCTGCGGCCGATCCGAGAGCACCGCCAGGGGTGTGTCGGTTCCCATCGAGCCGAGCGCTTCGTTGCCGTCCAGCGCCATCGGGCCGATCAGGATCTTGAGATCCTCCGTCGTGTAGCCGAATGCCTGCTGGTGCAACAGCACGGTGTCGTGATCCGGCTCCTCGGGAACGAGCGCTTTCGGTAGGCTTTCCAGCGTCACCAGGTTGTCGTTCAGCCACTGGGCGTATGGCTTTTCGCAGGCGATCTGGTGCTTGATCTCGTTGTCAGCAATGATGCGGCCTTGCTCGATGTCGACCAGGAACATGCGTCCGGGTTGAAGCCGGCCCTTGAGCAGCACGCGTTCCGGCGGAATGTCGAGCACGCCCACTTCGGACGCCATGATCACCAGGTCATCCTTGGTGACGTAATAGCGCGATGGCCGCAAGCCATTGCGGTCCAGCACGGCGCCGATGCGCAGTCCATCGGTGAAGGCGATCGAAGCGGGACCATCCCACGGCTCCATGAGGGAAGCATGGTATTCATAGAAGGCCCGCTTTTCCGGGCTCATCGACTCGTGGCCGCTCCACGGTTCCGGGATCATCATCATGATGGCGTGCGGCAACGACCGGCCGGTCAGCGTCAGCATTTCCAGGGCGTTGTCGAACATGGCCGAGTCGCTGCCGTCCTGGTCGATGATCGGCAGGATTTTCTGGATGTCCGGCCCAAAGAGCTCGGAGTCGAATAAACTCTGGCGGGCATGCATCCAGTTGATGTTGCCGCGCAGCGTGTTGATCTCACCATTGTGGCACAGATAGCGATACGGATGCGCCCGCGCCCAGTTGGGAAAGGTGTTCGTGCTGAAGCGAGAGTGGACCATCGCCAGGGCGGTCTCGATCGCTGGATCGACAAGGTCCGGAAAGTAGGTTGGGATCTGATCCGAGATCAGCATCCCCTTGTAGATGAGCGTCTTGTACGACAGGCTCGGCACGTAAAACATGCGCCGCTGCCCGATGGTGGAGGTCTTGACCGCGTTCTCAACGCGCTTGCGAATGACGTACAGCTTGCGCTCGAAGCCGAGTTCGTCGGCGATGGAACTGGCGCGGCCGATGAAGATCTGTCGCATGGCGGGTTCGGCGGCCCGGGCGGTCGGGCCGATCGGCGCGTTGTTGGTCGGCAGCGTGCGCCAACCGAGTACTTGCTGGCCCTCTTCGCGCACGATCTGCTCAAACAGCTGCTCGCATTGCTGCCGATCGTGCGGATTGGTCGGCAAGAACACCATGCCGACGCCGTATTCGCTGTAGGCTGGGAGCCGAATCTTGAGCCTCTCGCACTCCTTCGCCAGGAACCGGTGCGGCATTTGCAGCAGAATGCCGGCGCCGTCGCCGGTGTTTTTCTCGCAGCCGCAGGCACCGCGGTGCTCCAAATGGAGAAGCACCTGAATCGCCTTCTGTACCAGGTCGTGCGATTTGCGCCCCCTCAGATCGACGACGAAGCCGACGCCGCAGGCATCGTGTTCGTACTGCGGATCGTACAAGCCTTGCGCGGATGGAATTACGGTCTGGGTCATGGTCTAAACAACCCTTTTGGGAGTACGAGCGGTGCCATTACGGCCCCGGTGCGTGTCGGGCGAACGCGCGGGCAAGCCCGTGCCACTGGCGAAGAGTCCCAACTCGGGGCGAGCCGAGGCAGCGGTTTTGTCGAAGTGCCGCAGCAGGTCCACGAAGCGCAGCGCCGTGGCGCCCAGCTTGGGCTGCCGGCGATGAATGATGCCGAGCGGCCGCACGAGCTTGCCGCGGGCTAGCGGCACCGCAACGAGCGTGCCCGCCTGGACTTCATGGCGCAGCGTCGGCTCCGGCAACAGCGCCACGCCGGCCGAGATCGCAATCGCCTTCTTGATGTTCTCGATGTTGTCGAATTCCATCACCACTTCCACCGCCACTTCCTGCTCCCGCAAAAAGCGATCCACTTCCCGGCGAATGACCAGGTCCTTGTTGAAGCCGACATACTTTTCGCCCGCCAGTAGCTCCGGCGGAACAGCCGTGTGCTGCGCGAGCGCATGGCTGGGCGCACAGGCGAGCACCATCGGCTCCTCGCGCCAGGGCACGGCCGTCAGCTCACGCGACTTCCGTGGAAACGACACCAAACCCAGGTCGGCGGTTCCCTCCAGCACCTTTTCGTACACCCGGTCGGGGTGTACGTACTCGATGTGGATCTGCACGTTGGGCTGCTGCGCCACGAAACGCTCGACATACCGGCCCATGTCGCTGAGGCCCACCGAGTAGATCGCCGCCACCTGAATGGTCGCCGCCAGCTCGCTCCGCGCCTTGCGGATCGACGTTTCCAGCTCCAGGTACTGCTCGATCAGTTTTTTG
>JBGQLF010000199.1:0-10590 GCA_041499985.1 Gemmataceae bacterium | reverse complement strand
GTAACTGGTACGTCTGCCTCGGAGCGCAGCCGCACAACGTTAGCCATCGACACTGGATGTTTGCCCGCCAGCACGGCTGTGTCATTCACTGGCGCCAGGAGGTCAAACTGTCACTCCCCAAACACTTCGTCCATGAACGCGACCGGTTGGGGGCGACCGGCTGTCAGGTCTTTGTCACACTCGATGCCGATGCCGTGCACATGTCGGAGGTGCCCGGTGTCAGCGCCCCGAACCCGGTCGGCCTCTCGGGACGCGAAGTGATCGCGTGTGCGCGTCTGGCCGGACAATCACCGCAGGTCGCCAGTTTCGAGCTGGCCGAAATCAATCCGCGCTATGACCGCGATAGCCAGAGCACGCGCTGGGCGGCTGTCGTCATCTGGAATTTCCTCATCGGCCTGGGGCTACGTCCCACCTCGCAGCCGAAGTTCTCGATTTCAGCCAGCCGTCGAGTTCAGGCGGCGGAAGAAGCGCCTTCGCCGGGAGCCATCGATGACTCCGCGGCGAAGTCGACGCGCGTTTCGTCCTGAGCTGAGCTTGACTGCGGAAATATGATACATCCGCTGCGCATGCCAACGGAAAATCAGACATCGGCCGGCCCAGTCGGCTTCGCCGGAAGTTCTCTTTTTTTCGCTCAACTTATGGATTAGTCTCATCTTGTAGCCATGGATGCAAACAATGATTTTGCGCAGCTTACCTTTGGTATCGAAATTGCGGAGGGTGGGGGGCTGGCTTCCCGGGTAATTTGGACGCGCTTCAACGTCCTCACTGAAAAACATGGCCTAGAATTGGTTCAGGAAGCCATTCACGCTTGCACAAAGGAGGGCAGCGCCATGCTAGTCCTGAGCCGGAAACTGGGTGAGAAGATTTGCATCGGTGACAACATTTTCATTACGGTTGTCGATATCGACCGCGGCAAGATTCGCCTGGGGATTGACGCCCCGCGCGACATTCCCATCTATCGCCAAGAGCTGCTGCCGCTAAGTGGCGTGGCGGCCCGCCCTGAGGAAACGACGGCCTTGACGCAGTAGGCGATCGCCTCTCCTCGGATCCAGACCGAAGCTCTGCCTCGGAGCGTCCCTTTGTTCTCCTGGCCAGAAAGAGCTTGCCGAAGCTGCGTGACACTGCTAGTCTCGCAGCCGTAGGGAGAGTGCTTCCTGTCCCTTCGTTCCGCGCGGGCCGCGGGACGGACAACCCGCCGGGTTCGAGCGAAGGCGACGGGCCATGGCGAAGAAACGGTTTCCCCACGGGGATGGGACCCCTCCTATCTTGGGTCCCGTCCCCGTGGAGAAATGCTTGCCTCGTGTTCGCCGCCCCCCTGTCGACACCTTCCTTTGCGTTCACTCCCCGCTCGCCGGGCAGCAGAGTCCAACTCCCAGGTTTTCGACAGAGCACAGGAACTTGCTAGAATAGCGAGGGTCTGCTTCACGGGAGAATCACATGCAAGCCGCCACATCGACGCAAGTTCTTTCCCTGGATGATCCTTCTCTGTATTTCAATCGCGAGTTGAGCTGGCTCGAGTTCAACCACCGCGTGCTCGAGGAGGCCCACGATCCCCAGGTGCCGCTGCTGGAACGCCTCAAATTCCTGGCGATTTTCAGCTCCAATCTCGATGAATTCTTCATGGTGCGGGTCGGCGGTTTACAACAGAAGGTGCAGGCCGGCATCGCCCAAGGGTCCGGGGCCGATCGGATGCCTCCCGCAGCCCAGCTGGAGCGCATGGGCCTGGTCGTCCGGCAGATGGTGGAAGAACAGTATTCGTGCCAGATGAAGGACCTCCTGCCGGCCCTGGAGCGCGAGGGCATTGTCTTCCGCGGCTTCAAGGAACTCACCGAAGCCGATCGCCGTCACCTGGGTGAAGTGTTTCGCCGCGAGATCTTTCCCGTGCTCACTCCCCTGGCCATCGATCCAGGCCATCCGTTCCCGCGGTTGCTGAACAAGTCGCTCAACCTGGCGGTGGTGTTAACGCGACCAGGCGAGGCGGAGAAGTTGGTCGCCGTGGTGCAGGTGCCGGCGGTACTGCCGCGCTTCTGGCAGCTCCAGGCCGAAAAGGGGCACGCGTTCGCGCCGTTGGAGACGGTCATTCGCATGCACCTGCCTGAGCTGTTTCCCGGCATGCAACTGGATGGCGCGACCGTGTTCCGGGTCACGCGGAACAGCGAATATGAGATCGACGATGACGAAGTGGAGGACTTGCTCAAGACCATCGAGGAGGAAATCCGTAAACGCCGTCGGGGCGCCGCCGTCCGCCTGGAACTCGAGGCCGATGCCTCCCCAGAAGTCGAGCAATTCTTGACCGCCGCCCTCGATCTGGACGCCACCGACGTGTACCGCATTCCAGGCTTGCTCGACCTGGCGGGGCTGTTTCAGATCTATGGCCTGACCGGCTACCCGCACTTGCGCGATACCCACTTCGTGCCGCAACCGGTGCCGGAGTTCGTTCAGGCGAGCAGCCCGTGGGCGGCCATCCGGGCCAAGGATGTCCTCGTCCATCACCCCTACGAGTCCTTCGGCCCGATTGTCGATTTCATCGAGGCGGCCGCCAACGATGAGCGCGTGCTGGCCATCAAGCAGACCCTCTATCGTACGAGCAGCGATTCACCCATCGTGCGGGCCCTGGAACGCGCCGCGGACAACGGCAAGCAGGTGACGGCCCTAATCGAGTTGAAGGCCCGCCTGGACGAAGAACGCAATATCCTCTGGGCCCGCGAGCTGGAGAAAGCCGGTGTCCATGTCGTCTTCGGTTTCGTCGGCCTGAAGACGCACTGCAAGGTGGCTCTGGTGGTGCGCAAGGAAGATGACGGCATTCGCCGCTACGTGCACCTGGCTACCGGCAACTACAATCCCCAGACGGCCCGGCTGTACACGGACCTCGGCTACTTCACCTGCAATCCGGATTTCTGCGAGGATGTGTCGGCCTTATTCAACTACCTGACCGGCTACTGTGAGTTGCCGCAATGGCGCAAGCTGGTGGTGGCGCCGAGCCGGCTGCAAACGTTCATGGTCGATCGCATTGCCCAGGAGGCGGCTCATCAACAGGCCGGACGCGAAGGCCGAGTTATCGCCAAGATCAACGGCCTGCTCGAGCCGGCGATTGTGCAAGCTCTGTACCGGGCCAGCCAGGCAGGCGTGCGGATCGATCTGATCTGTCGCGGCATCTGCTCCCTTCGGCCCGGCATCGCTGGGGTCAGTGACAACGTCCGCGTGATTTCCATCGTCGACCGCTTCCTGGAACACAGCCGGATCTTCTACTTCGGCAACGGCGGCGAGCCGTTGGTCTACATTGGTTCGGCCGACTGGATGGACCGCAATCTCAGCCGCCGCGTGGAAGTGGTGTTTCCGATCGAGCAGCCCGACCTGAAACAACGGCTGATCCGGGAGATCCTGACGACCTCGTTGGCGGACAATTTGAAAGCGCGAGAACTGTTGCCCGACGGCAGCTATCAGCGCGTCGAGCCCAAATCCGGACAGAGCCGCGTTCGCAGCCAGGAGCGGTTCCTGGAATTGGCGGCGCAAAACACGAGTGGCCGGCTGACCGAGGATCAGATACCACCGATCCCTTTAACGGAGCCACCTCCACCTCGCGATCGCCGCCAGCCCAAACGCCGAACAGGCTAAGATGAACGATGAATGATGAACGATGAATGATGAATGATGAATAAAGCAACCAAGATAGGTGCTGTCTTTTTCATTCATCGTTCATCATTCATCGTTCCGAAAGTCTACTCCGACGACTTTGGCATTTGGACCGGCTCCGGTCGTCCAGCCGGCGCCATGGCTGGCGCGGGGACCGGGACCAGGACATGGGCATGGACATCGTGTTGCAGGTCGCAGTCGCAAACCCCGGCCGTGTGATGGCAACCCAGAGCCGCGACCAACAGACCCAGGCTCATCATGAAAGCGAACTGTGGACGCATGGCTTCCTTACCTTTCGCTGAGAGTTCTCCAACAGGCGTGAAGCGCGGGCCAGCACCTCCTGGCTGAGACCGCCTCCTGAGCGCGGGTCGCCTGCTCGAGAGCAGGCCCCCGACTTCCTCTCCGCCTACACTTTGGGCAAGGATATCTTCGTCCGCCTCCGATAGCGCCCTGAACCGAATCGCCGCCCGCAAGAAGAGCCAAAAGGCGAATCACGACAGCAGGTCCGGCAAAGTTTCCACCACCAAGAGAGGATGCACGCCTGAATGGATGCGATCATCATGGCCGCCGGTCTGGGGACCCGGTTGCGGCCGTACACCCTCGACACCCCCAAGCCGATGTTACCAGCGCGCGGCAGGCCGATCCTCGACTGGAGCCTTGGCGCCTTACCGGCGGCCGTGGACCGAGTCCTTGTCGTGGTGCACTACCTGGCGGACCAGATTGAGGCGTACCTGCGCCAGCAACCACATTTTTCGCAGTGGCAAACGGTGTATCAGGGAGAGCCACGCGGCACCGGCGACGCCCTGCGCTCGTGTCGCGCGCATCTGCGGTCCGATCACTTTCTGGTGCTCAATGGCGATGACTTATATGGCGCCCGCGACCTGGCGGCACTGGCTCGCTGCCCGGCAGGAGTCCTAGTGCAACCAGTCGACGAGCCGCGCCGTTTCGGCATTGCTTTCCTGCGTCCGGACGGCACCCTGGATCGGCTGGTTGAGAAGCCCGACCTCGAGGGATGCCACCTGGCCAACACGGGGGCCTACGTCTTTCCCCGCGACGTCTTTGACACGGAATTGCACCTGTCGGCCCGCGGTGAGTACGAGGTGACTGACTATGTCACTGCGTTGGCGGCCCGGCAGCCGGTCCAGGTTGTGAAGGCCGATTTTTGGCTGCCGATTGGCACCGTCGAGATCTGGCAGCAGGCCCAGGAGATGGATTTGGAGCGGGTGTTGACGCGAAGCGTCTAACGGCGAGCCGCAGGCGAACGCTCGCCCGAAGCTCGCCGCTAAACGGGAACAGAACTCAGAACGTCAAGCGGTATTCAAGACGCAAGATATCCTTATACCACACATCGCCGGTGAGAGCACGCCCATAGCCGATATAGAAGCTGCTGTTCTCGAAGGACGTACGCACGCCGAGCTTGGCATTGACGATGGTGTCTCCGGATGCATCCTGGATGGCGGTGCTCGCCCCGGCAAGCGCCAACTCCTTGCCGCCCAGTACCGTCCAGCCAACCAGTTCCGTGACCGGAGCGACATGGAACTTGCCGGAGCGGTACACATCGTAGGTCAGGCCGACCCCATAGCGGATGATGTTGCCGGCGAAATCGCTGCCGCCGATGGGGATCCAGTCGCGGAACTCCCCTTCGAGAGTCAGGCGGTCCGAGAGGCGCTGGAAGAACAGCACGGACGGCTCCAGGCTGACGTGATCGGTACCCAGGCCGCGGTTGGCCTGGCCGGTGGGAGTGTACGTACGCAACTGCACCGACACGACCTGGTCCTTGCTATACAGCACGGCATACTTGAAGCCGGCGTTCAGGTCGCCGAAGCCGTAGGTATTGGGGAGCACATCGAAGTTTACCCAGCGGACGGGGACTTCGATGAAGCCCGACAGCCGTTCGTTGAACGCGACCTCGAAGTAACTCGTGAACTCCTGATAATCGAGCTTGACCTCCGGCACCAGGGGTGCGTGGGCCGGGGGACCTGCCGCATCCAGCCCCAGCCCCCGGAAGCAGCCGCACTTGGCATAGAAAAACTCCGCGCGGTCGGGCCGGTTGTCATCGTACGCCGCGTCGAACCGCAGCCGGAGTTGCGTGCGCGGAATGGCGCTATCGATGTACCCGACGCTGCTCTCGCTCAGCGCTACGGTCTCCCCACCGACAGCGGCGAACCGCTCGAATCCCAAGGAAGGCTCAGTCGGCTGCTGGGGCGCTGTCGCCTGCGGCGCGGCCGGAGTGGGCGCGGCGGGTTGCTGTCCGGTGGAAGGCGGTGCGGCCTGCCCCGGAGTTGGGGGAGGCGCCGTCTGCGAGGGCGCTGGGGGACAAGGGTAGCATGGTGTCGGTTGGCAAGACTCGAAGCGGCGGTGCCCGACTGTCTCCACCTGGGCCTGGACAGCAATTCCGGCGAAGCCGAGCCACAGGGCACTGGAGAGCACCGCACCCCAAACGGGAGCGTGGTTCCCAAATCGAAAGCGCATGTTCTCCTCCTTCAGATCTGATCCTTGACGCTCCTGTGCCGCAGCGGCTGGCTGATCCGCCTCGGCGCCGGCGTGAGGGTTGTGCGATTCAAAGGCATGAACACTCTTTTTATCGACTTTCCAGTTGGCCCGGATTGCGCGAAGAGGACGAAATGCGCGACTGAGATATGCCTACCGCGGCGGAAAAGTCCGAGAGTAAGGGATCTGACGGCTGGCGCGAGCAGGACGTACGAGCAGCGGGAGGCCGCCGGCCGGCCTTCAGCCCCTACACCTTCCGCTGCTTGTGCAAACTATCACGAGGGCGGCGCCACAGTTCCTTTGCTCGACGAGCCCGAAGTGTCAACAAGGGAACGAGTGGCCACCGCTGGCGCTGCGGGCTCATCAAGCCTTTGCGGCATTTCAGAGCTGCCGATCGACCGCCGCAGCGACGCGGCGGCACTCGGCCATCATCTGCCGGAACGCCGCGGGCGTCAGCGCCTGGAAGCCATCGCTGAGAGCCTTTTCCGGATCGGGATGGACCTCGACGATCAAGCCATCCGCTCCCGCCGCCACGGCCGCACGGGCCATCGTCGCCACCAGGCTCGCTTTGCCGGTGCCATGGCTGGGATCGACCACGACCGGCAGGTGGGTCGTCTGATGCAAATACGGCACCGTGGCCAGGGGGAGCGTGAAGCGCGTGTGTTCTTCGAAGGTGCGGATGCCACGCTCGCAGAGCATGACCCGGGTATTGCCGGTCTTGAGAATGTACTCGGCGGCCAAGAGGAATTCATCCATGGTTCCGGACGGACCGCGTTTGAGCAGAACCGGCATGCCGGATTCACCGGCCGCTTCCAGCAGCGGATAGTTTTGCATGTTGCGGGCCCCGATCTGAAGCACATCGGCATACTCGGCCACGAGCCGGACCTGCTCGGGAGCCATCACTTCCGTGACCACGGCCAGACCGGTTGCCGCCCGGGCCTCGGCGAGCAGCTGCAAACCCTTTTCCTTCAGTCCCTGGAAGCTGTAGGGGCTGGTGCGCGGCTTGAAGGCGCCTCCGCGGAGGCCGGTGCCGCCGGCGTCCTTGACCAGGTGCGCGATGTCGAGAATCTGTCCGCGACTTTCCACCGAGCAGGGGCCGGCGATGACGCCAATGTGGCCATTGCCGACTTTCAGGCCGAGCACTTCCACCACCGTCGGCTCGCGCTTCACTTCGGTGCTAGCCATTTTGTACGGCGCCAGGATGGGGACCACTTTCTCGACTCCTTCCCCGGTTTCCAGGGCTTGTTTGGCGCCGTCGCGCTTCTCGCCGAGCGCGGCGATGACGGTGCGCTCGGTGCCCACAATGATATGGCTGCGCAATTCCAGCTGCTCGATGCGCTCGATCACGTGGTCGATCTGCTGCTGCGTGGCGCCCGGTTTCATGACAACGATCATGGAAGTTCCTCGTAGGAGAACTGCTGGGGTTGTGGGATGCACCTGGGCGCGACACCACGCCGATCCAAGGCCGCTCGCCAAACAAAAAAGCCCTGAAACCAGCGTGGGGTTTCAGGGCTTTGCGGTTAGGCCTCGTTTCGCAATCAGGAACTCACCGCCCACCTGGAATCCCACGACTCCCGGCTAAAAAACCAATACCTAAAAGAAAACAAGTACGCTGACATGGTTGGCCTGCGGTGAAGGCTCCAGAGCACCAGTCCCTGGACGAAAAGGGGGAACCCCAGCGAGATAGGCGCCGGGGTTCCCTACAAAAAAACTCGCGGCTGCACCCGACGGCAGCCCGTCGGCTGCCTTAGTGCAGCCGCACCTGGTTACCACTACACACTGGACCACCTCCTTCCGCTAGAACCTCCTCTCCGGGATCGCGAACCAGTTCTCAATCACGGAGAGCTCTAGCCCGTCGTGCCACGGTCGCACGACCCATTAAGGACGGACTCTAGTCTACCCAGTCGACCGCCGCGCGGCAAGCCAAAATGGCTGCTACACCTAGAAAAGCGCGAGCGAACGGAAGTCGCGTGTAGCGGTTCGACGAGCCGCCAAGCTCGTCCCGGGGGGGGATAAACCCCGCTGCTCGTTGCTACCTCCAAACGCGAAACGCTCGCGCTGAAATCGGCCGGTACAGAGGCCGCATCCTGCAAGGTCTCGGAAAAAACCGCCCCACCGGCCCCGCTGGAATCATTTTCCACTGGCCAACCGCTTGCCCAGCGATCACAATAAGCCGCGGCGTTTGGGACGTTTCCCAGCTTCTGTGCCCCCTTGCATCAAAGAGAGGAACTCGCGGCTATGTGGACCACCCTCGCCTTGGTTGCGGCGCTGAGCTTGGCCCCGGGCCAGTCGGGTCAGCTCACCTTGTCCAATGTACACAGCACCTATGGCTTTCTGGGTGCCGAGCGTGCGAGCCCCAAATTCATCCCTGGGGATACCTTTTTTGTCAGCTTCAATATCGATGGTGTCAAGGTTGATCCCAGTGGTGAAGTCCTTTACAGCATGAGCATGGAAGTCAACAACAGCCAGGGCAAATCGATCTACAAACAGGATCCCCGCGACCTGACCGCCTTCAATTCGCTGGGCGGTAGCCGGTTGCCCGCCTTCGCGCATGTCGAGATCGGCCTCGATCAGCCTCCCGGCGAATACACGCTCTCCGTTACCGTCGTCGACCGCTCGACCAAGAGCAAGCAGGTCCTGACAAGCAAGTTCGAGGTCTTACCCAAGGCGTTCGGCATCGTCCGCCTCCAGACCTCGATGGATCCGCAGGGGAATATGCCGGCTCCCTCTATCGGCGTGACCGGCCAATCGGTTTGGGTGAACTTCGCTGCCATCGGCTTCGAGCGCGATAAGGCCAAGAAGCAACCCGATGTCGGCGTCGAGATGCGCCTCCTCGATGAGAGCGGCAAACCGACGCTCGCCAAAGCGTACACCGGAGAAGTGACGGGAGCCAATAGTGTACCGGCCGAGGTCCAGGCCCTGCCGATGCAATTCCTGCTGGCGCTGAACCGCTCGGGCAAGTTCGTAGTTGAATTGCAGGCGACGGATCGAATCAGTAAAAAGACTACCAAGCTGTCGTTTCCGATCACGGTCCAGGAATCGACCAAGTAGGGCTGGACAGGGAATCTCTTATGAGTCAGCTGCACGAGCGCATCGCCCAGTTTCGCAAGATGGCCAACGATGATCCCGACAACGAATTGGGACATTTCCGTCTGGGGCAACTGTTGCAAGAGGCCGGTCAGTACGAGGAGGCTGTCGCCTCGTTCCGCCGAACGTTGGAGCTGAGCCCGCATTTTTCCCGGGTTTATCAGCTGCTCGCCACCTCTTTGCTTCAGCTGAACCAGCGCGAGGAGGCAATCCGCGTCTTGCAGCAAGGCTTCGCGGTGGCTGACGAGCGCGGCGACAACATGCCGCGTGAAGAGATGGCCAAGATGCTGGGTCAGCTCGACCAACCGGTGCCGGCGTCCAAGAAGCCGAGCGCAGCCACGCCGCCTGCGGGCGGCTTCCAATGCGAACGGCCCGGTTGTGGGTACGGCGCTGGGGCGCGGCAGCTGGCCAAGCCACCGATGAGCGACGAGCTCGGCCAGCGCATCTACGAGACCGTTTGCGCCGACTGTTGGAATGACTGGCTGCGCAATTACAGCATCAAGGTCATCAATGAGCTTCGCCTCGATCTGAGCACGGAGCACGGCCAAGCGGAGTATGACCGGTATATGCGCGAGTTCCTGGGTCTGGAATAACGGGCGGCTTGCGGAGGGAAAGGCAAATCTGCAATCCCCTGGCTGCAATGAGAAGTGGTCTCCATGGATATCTGCGAATACTTGCTCAGTTATGGCAAGGCCGGAGACTTCGGACGCTTCCGCCCGATTCGTCCGTTGAGTTGCCAGCGCGGAGATCGTGCCGTCGTACGAAGTCCGCGCGGGCTGGAACTCGGCGTCGTGCTCTGCCAGGCTCAGCAGGGGCACGCCCAGTTCTTGCCGAATACGACCGTCGGCCAACTGTTGCGGCTGGCGAGTGTCGAGGATGAGCAGACGGCGGAGCGCTTAAGTCAGCGCAGCCAACAGATCTTCGAGCACAGCCGTCGTGTCGTGGCCGAACTCGGGCTGCCCCTGGAAATCCTGGACGTGGAAGTTCTGCTGGACGCACGTCAGGCCGTTGTTCATTATCTGGGCTGGGCCGAGTGCGACGCCCAGCCACTCCAGCAGACCCTTGGCGAGCGCTTCGCTCTCTTGGCCATCCTGCACAACTTGGCCCTACCGCCGGAGTCCGAGTCCGAAGAATCCGATCCGGGAGGGTGTGGACGCGAGGACTGCGGCGGAGGAGGATGTAGCTCGGGCAGCTCCGGCGCCTGCTCCACATGCGGTGTCAAGGATCTGATCTCTGCTCGCAAGGGAGCCGGGCGCGGGCACATTTAGAAACGGGTCCTTACGGGTGCGCCGCCACTTCGAGAGCGCGAATGCGGTCGTGAGCTTCCTGGACACCGGCGAATTGCCTCTGCACCAAGTCCCGGAGGTCCTCGGGCAAGCT